>CAZOJP010000005.1:0-66735 GCA_964580155.1 uncultured Intestinibacillus sp.
AGCACGACAGACTCTGACTCTGTTTGTGAGGGTTCGAATCCTTCTCCGGCTGCCAATTTCGAGGTGTGGCTCAGCTTGGTAGAGCGCTTCGTTCGGGACGAAGAGGCCGCAGGTTCAAATCCTGTCACCTCGACCAAATAAGAACGCTCATGTTGATACAAGGTGTCAACATGAGCGTTCTTTCTTTATGCCCAAGGGTGCTGCCCGGAGATTACCTTCCTTCTCCGAGCAGCTGCGCAATTTCCGGGAACGGCGCGAGGGATCGGCGCAGCACACCCTTCGTATGTGCGATTGCCACACCGTAATTCGTGACCGGCACGCCCTGATCCGCACAGCATTGCAGCCGATAGCGGATTTCGCGCGGATTGAGCATGCACGCGCCGCAATGGATGACCAGCCGGTATGCGGTGACATCGTCCGGAAAATCCGCCCCCGATGTCCAGTCATACACAAGCCGCGCGCCCGTGTGCTCCTGCAGCCAGCGCGGCAGCTTGACCGTGCCGATGTCGTCGCACTGGCGATGGTGCGTGCAGCCCTCCGAAATCAGCACGCGGTCGCCGTCGCGCAGACGGTCAATGGCGGCGGCGCCTGCCACCTGCTGCGGCAGATCGCCCTTCATGCGCGCCATCAAAATGGAGAACGACGTCAGCATCACATTGTCCGGTGTGTCACGGCTGACGCGCTCAAACGCCTGACTGTCCGTGATGACAAGCCGCGGCGGAGTGCGCAGTGCGGCGAGCGCGATCGGCAGCTCGGTCTCGCGCGTCACGACCGGAATCGCGCCGTGCTCAAGCATATCGCGGATCGCCTGCTGCTGCGGCAAAATCAGACGTCCCTTAGGGGCGGCGGCATCAATCGGCACGACGAGCACACCGGTCTCCCCCGCGCGAAACAGATCGCCGCACAGCGGCCGCTCCGGCTCCTGACGCGACGCAAGGTGCGCGATTTTCTCCTTGAGCGCATGTATGCCCGCGCCGCTCTGCGCGCTCACCCAGATTTCATGCGCCGATGCGTCCGGCACCTGCGGCAGCAAATCCGACTTGTTCCACACCGTGACATAGGGCAGCTTCTTCGCGCGAAACAGCGCAAGCAGCTGCTCGTCCGCTTCATGCAGCCCGTTCGCCGCGTCAATTACAAGCACCGCGACATCGGTCTTGTTGAGCACCTGCCGGGTTTTGCGCACGCGCAGTTCTCCGAGCGCGCCCTCGTCGTCGATGCCCGGCGTGTCGATGATCATAACCGGCCCCATTGGCGGCAGCTCCATCGCTTTATGGACCGGATCGGTTGTCGTGCCCTTGATTTCGGACACAATCGCAAGATTTTGTCCGGTCACCGCGTTGACTACGCTGGATTTTCCCGCGTTGCGCCGCCCGAAAAACGCGATGTGCACGCGCTCGCCGGAGGGCGTATCCTGAAGACTCATACCCTGTTCACCTCATCCTGTTTTTTAAAAAGGGGCGTGCGGCAACCACAAGCCGCACGCCCCTTTGCGTTAAAAGCGAAAATCGCGCTCGCCCTGTGCGATTTTGTCCAGCCATTCGGACACCGTCTCGCGCGCCTTGGGGTTGGATACATCACCCGTATTTTTCGCAATCAGGCGCTCCCCCGCCGCGCGGGTTTCCGGCGAAGCATAGTCCATCAGATATTCCTTGAGCGTCATCAGTGCGTTGGGCAGGCAGCAGTTTTGAATCTGCTTGGATTTGCACAGAGCCATGAACCGGTCGCCCGTGCGGCCCTCGCGGTAGCACGCGGTGCAAAAAGACGGAATGTAATCCATATCCATGAGCCAGCGCACAACCTCGTCCAGCGTGCGCTGATCCGATACGTCGAACTGCGCGGTGTCCTCCGGACGCACCGGCTCGCAGTAGCCGCCGACCGAGGTGCGGCTGCCGCCCGATATCTGCGAAATGCCCAGATGGAGCACGCGCTCGCGGGTGCGCTGGCTCTCGCGGGTCGACACGATCATGCCGGTATAGGGCACCGCGATGCGGATGCAGGCGACAATCTTCGCGAAAATATCGTCGCTGATGGAGTTGTCGAATGCGGTGGGGTCAATGTCGTCCGCCGGGCAGATGCGCGGTACGGAAATCGTATGCGGGCCCACGCCGTGCACCGCTTCCAGATGCTCCGCGTGCATGAGGATGCCGGCGAACTCATAGCGGTACCGTTCCAGCCCGAACAGCACGCCCAGACCCACATCGTCGATGCCGCCCTCCATCGCGCGGTCCATCGCCTCGGTGTGGTAGTCGTAGTCGTGCTTGGGGCCCGTCGGATGCAGCTTTTCGTAGGATTCCTTGTGATACGTCTCCTGAAACAGGATATAAGTACCGATGCCTGCGTCGCGCAGCTTGCGGTAATTTTCAACCGTGGTTGCGGCGATGTTGACATTGACGCGGCGAATCGCGCCGTTTTTATGCTTGATGGAATAAATGGTTTCGATGGACTCGAGAATGTACTCGATCGGGTTGTGAACCGGATCCTCGCCCGCTTCGAGCGCCAGGCGCTTGTGGCCCATATCCTGCAGCGCGGTGACCTCGCGCCGAATCTCGTCCTGCGTCAGCTTTTTGCGCGTGATATGCTTGTTTGTGCCGTGATAGGGACAGTAAACGCAGCCGTTGACGCAGTAATTGGACAGGTAAAGCGGCGCAAACATCACGATGCGGTTGCCGTAAAAGTCCTTTTTGATCTGCTCGGCGAGCTGCTCGATTTCGCGGTTCTTTTCCGGAATCTCACACGCGAGCAGCACCGATGCCTCGCGGTGGCTGAGCCCCGTGCGTTCGCGTGCGCGCGCCAAAATCCGGTCGATCTCCGCCGCATCGTTTTTGTGCGCATCGGCATACGCCAGTGTCTCGCAGATTTCATCGTCGTCGATAAACTCCTGCGCCTTCATAGATTTTACATCATACATAGCTTTTGTCCTCTCTTTTGTCCGCTGCTGTGCGGTAATCGCCGCGTGCCACGACGATTTTCGCACCCACCGACTCCATGCGCCGCGTCAGGCAGGCAATGCACTCCGCCGCCTCGTCTCCGGTGCAAATTTTATTGTCATACAGGCTGTATTTTTTGCGTACCGAAACGGGCGACAGGTTGGGCATGACGACGTTTGCACCCGCCAGAATACCCTGCTCGCGCCCCTCGGGATCGATTGTGCCCAGCGCGGTTGTCGCGGGCAGCAGCGCGCGCGGCAGCGTCAGCCGCAGCAAGCCGAGCATGAACAGCGTCTGCTCGAGCGTGCCGCCGGACTGATGCGCAAACGGTGTCTGTTTGTGCGGGATAAACGGCCCGATGCCGACCATATGCGGCTGCAGTTCGCGCAGGAACAGCAAATCCGCCGCGAGCTGGACGGCCGTCTGCCCCGGCGAGCCGACCATAAAGCCCGCGCCCACCTGATAGCCAAGCGCCTTGAGCGCATGCAGGCACGCCTTGCGGCGCGCAGGCTGCATAGCGGGCGGATGCAGCCTGCGGTAGTGCGCGTCATCCGCGGTTTCGTGGCGCAGCAGATACCGATCCGCGCCCGCTTCGCGCAGCGCACGGTAGCTGTCCTCGCTGCGCTCCCCGAGTGACAGCGTAATCGCACAATCGGGATAGCGCGCCTTGATTGCACGAATCAGCGCGCACAGGCGCGCATCCGTATAGTAGCCGTCCTCCCCGCCCTGCAGCACGAACGTGCGAAAGCCCAGCCCGTAGCCGTTTTCGCAGCACGAGAGGATCTGCTCCTCATCCAAACGGTAGCGCTCCGCCGCCTCGTTCGAGCAGCGGATGCCGCAATAATAGCAGTCGTTTTTGCAGTAGCTCGAAATTTCGATCAGGCCGCGGATGTAGACATCGCTGCCGTAAACGCGTTCCTTTACCGCGCGGGCGCGCGCAAACAGATACGCGGCGAGCGCGGGGGTGCGTCCCTCAATCAGCGCGACGTACTGCGCCTCGGTCAGCGGCTGTCCGCCCTCCAGGCAGTCAATCAGCTGCTGCAGCGCGGGGTTTAAATCGGTTTTGGGGGGATTCACGTGGTTGCCTTCCTCCTTTCGGGGTCCGGTGATCGCATCATGTGTTTCCCGCGGATACAAAAAAATGTCCTCCGGAAGGAGGACATTTGCAGACGGAATAAACCCGTAAATCATACAGATGTGCCATTTGCCTTCCACCGCAGAGATGCTCTTTGTGTGTCAGAATGAAATTACTTTGCTGAAAGAAATCCTCTCGCAGCGCAGTCTGTTATTATTATAACAAAGCCGTGCTAAAACGCAACCCCTATTTTGGGGCATATGCGGCAGGTGCGCATCCTTCGTCTTTTTGGGGGAATGTGCCTCCGCAGCTTTCCGGGAGCATTTCTTGAGGAAACCAGAGCAACTTCACAAGATCTGACGGATAAAGACCGATCGATTCGTCAGAACTCACTATTACACGGGCTTTCCGCGCTGTGGTATACTAATCGACGTAATCAATGGTGGTAGCGTTGTATGTGATAGCCAATTCGCATGCAACGCTATTTTTTTGTCTGAAAAGGAGCGTTCTGATGAGTCAAAGTAGCAATCAATATCTAGCAAGTGAAAAGATAAGCACACTCATGGTCAAATTTTCTGTTCCGTGTATTTTGTCGCTGCTGGTTTCCTCACTATACAACATCGTGGATCAGATTTTTATCGGCCGCGGCATTGGGTATCTGGGAAACGGCGCAACCAATGTGGTGTTCCCCATCACCATCATCGCACTGGCCGTCGCGCTGATGATCGGCGACGGCTGCGCCGCGTTCTTGAGCCTGTGCCAGGGCCAGAACGATACCGAGCGCTCGCACAAAAGCGTAGGAAACGCCGTTACGGTGAGCATCCTGTGCGGCATCTTGCTCGCCGTGGTGTTTTTTGCGGCAAAGGAGCCGATTCTGCGGGCATTTGGCGCGACGGAAAACAACATTGCCTATGCCCGTGAATATTTCGATTATATCGTACCCGGCATCCCCTTCTTTGTGTTCGGCAACGCCATGAACTCCATCATTCGGGCGGATGGAAGCCCGGCCTTCGCCATGTTTTCCACGCTGATCGGCTGCGTCATCAATGTCATTTGCGATCCGATTGCCATTTTCGGTCTGCACTGGGGGATGCGCGGCGCGGCGCTGGCGACGATATTCGGACAGATTGTAACCGCTGTGCTGTCGCTGGGATACCTGACCCGTTCCAGGTCCTTTCGGCTCACGCGCACCAGCTTTATACCGCATTCCTCTCTGCTGAGCCGTTTTTTAGCGCTGGGAATCAGCAGCTTTTTAACGCAGCTTTCCATCGTGGTCATCATGGGTGTCATGAACACCACGCTCGTGACTTACGGCGCGCAGACCGTCTATGGGTCGGATATTCCGCTTACGGTCGTGGGCATCGTGATGAAGGTCTTCCAGATCCTGATTGCCGTCGCGGTGGGCATTGCCGCCGGCTTGCAGCCTGTGGTGGGCTTTAATTACGGCGCCGGAAACTATGCCCGCGTCAAGCAAATCTATAAGACCATGATGATCGTGGAAATCGCGGTCGGACTGGTTGCCACGCTCTGCTTTGAGCTGTTTCCGCTGCAAATTACCCAGCTGTTCGGCAGCGAAAGCAGCTTGTATAATGAATTCGCGATCGTGGCGTTTCGCACCTATCTGTGCACGGTTGTTCTTTGCTGCGTGCAGAAGTCTACCAGCATCTTTCTGCAATCCATCGGCAGCCCCGTTTTGTCCATGGGACTTTCGCTGCTGCGTGATTTTGTGCTGAGCGTGCCGCTTGTCCTCCTCCTGCCGCGTGTCTTCGGCCTGCGGGGTGCGCTTTATTCCGCGCCGATCGCGGATATTGTGTCCTTCCTCGCTGTGCTCGTCATCATGCCCCTCGTCTTCCGCGGCTTCGCACAGAAAGAGAAGCATCGCGCGGCGGATCTGTCGGCCTAAAGCCGCAAAAGGGCGTTCGCTGCACCCTAAGAGCAGGCTTAACCCCCTGCGCAGCTCTTGCAGCATCACAAAGCCCGACACCACCTGTACGGTGGTGTCGGGCTTTGTTGCGAAAGAAGGCGCGCCCTGCACGCGCGGCGGTCACCGACCGTCTTTCGCGCCTACTGCTTGGGTTCAATGCGTTTGCGGAAATAGCCGAGATAGAGAATCCCTGCGGCAAGCGTCCAGAAATAGGCGGTCATATAGGGCACTTCAAAAATATTCTCAAAGTAGCAGTGCACCATCACACCTGCCATGCCCGCGAACATGGCGACCGCCAGCGGATGCATTTCCGTGCGGCGGGTGCGTCCGATAGCACGCAGGCACCAGATTGACAGGCCGACAAGCAGGATGATGAACGCAATCAGGCCGATATACCCCATCTCGACCAGCGTCTTGAGGTAGTAGTTATCCATATAAAAATAGGAGAAATTATCGGTTTCTTCGATGATTTTATTCTGCATGGCAACCGCGCCGCCGAAGCGTCCCAGACCGAAGCCCAGCCACTTGTTGTTGCTGCGCATCAGCTGATAGCCGGTCGCCCAGCGAATGGCGCGTCCGCCCCGTGCGCTCGCGGCAGCATAGTCCGCCGTGAACAGATAGGTGATGCGGTTTGCGATGGACGGAATGGCAATCAGTGCCATGCCGCCGCCGACGGCCATCAGCCCGATCAGGCGGCGGTCGAGATACACCGCAAAAACCAGAACCGCCACGACAAGTCCGCCCCATGCGCCCTTGGAGAACGTAAACAGCACGGACAGGCACATGATGCCCGCCGCGCAAATACCTGCAACGCGCACCCAAAGCCGCTTGGAATAGTACGCCAAACCGGCCGCCATCGGCGCAAAGAGCACCAGCAAGGACCCCATGACGTTCGGGCTGCCGGTGATGGAATAGACGCGGGTGCGCACGCTCTCCTCGGTCTGGGACACCCAGCCCGCGGGAATGGGCGCGGCGACAATGTACTGATAAATGCCGTGCAGACCGATTACCGTCGCGAGCACCACCAGCGTGCCATATAAAATTGCAAAATCGCGGTCGTCTTCAATCAAGCGAATCACAATGAAGAACCACAAAATATACTGCACGACCGCGCGGAAGCCGCTGATCGCAACGCCCATATAGGGGGACACCGCGCACATCAGAAAGAATGAGATGCCGACAAAAAACAGAATGTACGCATCCACCGGCGTGGCGCGCGTCATGCGCTCCGTGCGGTGCATCCCGCGCCGCCAGCACACATACAGCAGGGCGACCGCCATGAGCGCTTCATCCCACAGCGAGGCTAAAAAGCCGATCTGCACCACGCTGCGCAGGAAATAGTCAATCGGCAGATAGAGCGCGACCGCAACAATCAGAAAACCGCGCACGCCGAAAAAGCCGCATACGCGGCCAATCGCTCCGCCGCCGGCAATGCGGCGCACGAACGCCGCCATTTTCAGGCACACGCGGTAGCATGCGCTCTGCCGGATGCAATCCCCAATCCGCTCGAGCACGCGCGCAAGGCGTTCCACGATGCGCACATATACGGGCATCTTGCAGTCCTCTCCGCCGAACATACGCGTCCAAACAAAGCGGTGCCACAGGCGCTTGGTTTTTGAAAAGGGATAGCTGTCCGCGATTGTATGAAAAAAATGTGCGATCGCGCCCTGCCGATACCAGTCAAGCAGCTGCCGCAGCACGCGCCAAAGCAGACTCCCGTTCAAAAGTTCTCTCATTTTGCAATATCCACAGAATCGATGTTTGCGGTTGTTTCAAAATCATTGGTCTTGACGATGAAGGTACGGCCCGCGCGCACCTCCTGCGTGCCGATTTTCGGGGTCGGCGTGCCCTTGGTGACCTTGGACTTGATGCGGACAATAATATCTTTTTTGGACGGATCGAGCGCGTTTACGATGCGTCCGTCCGCTGTTGTGACCTGCTGAATGTAATCTTGAATTTCGATACTCTCGATTGTGGCATCGACAAAATCATTGCCCGATACCAGCTTTTTGCCGGTCTGGTCGTTGCGCGTCACCTCGGCGACCAGAAACGGTGTCGCGCCGCGAATGCGCATGATGCTGGTCATTTCGACCTGCGGACTGACCGCCTCCGTCACCGGAGCCGCAAATAATTTCCAACCGATGCCGCCGACGATTGCAACCGCTGCGATCAGCACCAGCAGATCGACAACATTAATCAACCCGAACAGCTTGCCTTTTTCGTTGATGATTTTCATTTATTACCCTCCATTAGGAACCGTTCATACGTTGCTATGATACCATAAATGGCAGGGGTGCACAAGCCTTTTTACGTCCGACCGCGCGACAAGCGCTCATGCAACGCGCCAACGAGCTCCGCCGTCTTGAATCGCACGACGAAGCGCGTGCCGTCGCGGCGTGTGAAGGCGCGCTCCTCGGCCGACAGCGCCGCCGGCTCGCTGACCGCCGCGCCGCGGCACATCGGCGGATAGATGACGCACCACCAGTTGTGGCCGCGCGCGTGTCCGATTTCGATGCGCAGCCCGACATATTGCCCTGCCGGCAATGAAAAATTTTCATAGTCGCGCGTCGGATAATACTCCTCGTCCAGCTTGACCGTCACCAAATCCTGCGCATTCTGCCGCCACAGCTCCAGCTGGGCGACATTCGCAATCTGCTGCAAATGCTGCCGCACGACTGCGCGCACCTGCTCCTGTGTGTGCGCCTGCGCCAGCAGCGGCTCACAATAGGCGAGCACGCGGTCGCGCACGCACAGCTTGACGCGCTGATCCTCGCGGCTGTCCGAATTTGCGAGCACATGCAGCCGCAGCACCTCGTCCGCGAGCGCCTGCTGCTGCATCCCCGCCGCCGCCGCATATGTAAACAGCAGCAGCACGGTCAGTACGAGCGCCGCCTCCCAACGTTTCATCTGTGTCATGATCAAAAAACCTCCGTCCGATTCATCTGAATAGAAGTATGGACGGAGGTTTGCTTATTTAATCACAGATTTTGGTAAGCTGTGTGTCCGGGAAGGCTTTTTTGAGCGTTTGGCACGCGTTTTCTGCGGTTTCCTTCTCACGGAACAGACCGTAGGTGGTCGGCCCGCTGCCGCTCATAACCGCGCCGTCCGCCTTGCACGACAGCAGCATATCGCGAATTTCCGCGATTTCCGGATGCTGTCCGCCCGTGACCGGCTCCATCACGTTGTACAGCCGGTGGCATATGCCCGCGTAATCGGCGTTTTCGAGGGCGCGCAGCATACCCGCGGTGTCGGGACGCGGCGACACATTGCCGCCGTTCATTTTGGCATAGATGCCCGCGGTTGACACCGAGACGGACGGCTTGCACAGCACGACATAGCAGTGCGGCATAGGGGGCAGCGCGGTCAGCTCCTCCCCGATGCCCTGCGCGAGCATCGTGCCGCCGCGTATGCAGTACGGCACATCCGCACCCAGCTGCACGCCGATTTCGCACAGCCGCTCTGTCCCGAGCGCCGTATCGTGCAGCGCATCGAGCGCGCGCAGCACCGCCGCCGCGTCGGTGGAGCCGCCCGCAAGCCCCGCCGCAACCGGAATGCGCTTTGTAATTTCGATGCGCGTGCCGGGATTTGGCATGCCGGTGACCTCGTAAAACAGCTTGGCCGCGCGCATCGCGAGGTTGCGGTCATCGCACGGCAGATACGGCAGATTGTTTTGCAGATAAAATCCGCCGTCCTCGTTCAGCGTGACCGTCACATCATCGTGCAGCGCAACCGTCTGCATGATCATTTTGACGGTGTGGTAGCCGTCCGGGCGCTTTCCGGTGACATCGAGGGTCAGGTTGATCTTGGCTTTTGCTTCGCGTGTCATGGATTTCATACGAATTTCTCCTTTTTAAATCGAGATCGCATGCGGCTTGCGCTTGCGAAAGACCGCGATCTCGTGAAAACCCGCTGCGCGGGCATGGTCCAGGCATTGCTCAATGCCGCGGCCGACATCGGGCGCGCAGTGGCTGTCCGACCCGACCGAAATCATCGCGCCGCCCAGGCTGCGATACATATCCAGAATGAAGCGCGGCGTGCCGACCTGCTTCTGCCAGCCGAACAGATTTGCCGCATTGATTTCCAGTGCGATGTCGCGGCTGATCATCTCGCGCAGAATAGGCTCGATGCGATCCTCCCAGCCGGCAAAGCTCGGCTCCGCGCCGTCGCGCCGCTTCATCACGCGCAGCGGATAATCGATGTGCGCCAAAATATCGAAGCCGCCCGCGCGCACCATGCGCAGCAGGTCGATAAAATATTCCGCAAGGAACGCATCCGGATCAATCTGCTCCCACTCCTGAAAATAAATGTCGATATCGTTGGCGCGGCGCACGTGCAGCGAGCCGATGACCGCATCAAAATCATACGCACGCGCATATTCCGCCGCCTCCGGGCACGCGTGGATTTCGCCAAGCTCCACCCCCGAAAGCAGCTCCAGCGCACCGTCAAACGCCTGCTGACAGCGTGCCACATCGCGGCGCTGCGCGTCAATATCCAAAAAAAGCGGCGGATGCTCAAAGTAAAAGTCCTTATGATCGGTGAGCGCAATGATGGACAGTCCGCGCGCGATCGACGCGCGGCAGATGGCCTCAACCGAAGCGTTTGGCAGCGCGTCCTCGGAATATTCGGAATGCATATGCAAATCAAGCAGCATGGTCGCGTCCCCCTTCTTATTATTTCCTCTAAAACGCTATCATTATAACAGTTTGCGACGTATAAAACAACGTGCGCCGCGGAATGCTAGTCAAAAAAAGAAGGTGAAAAGATTATGAATCGTTTTGCACTCACGCTTGTCATCATCGGTGCGATCAACTGGGGGCTTATCGGAATTTTCGGTCTGGATGTGGTCGCATGGCTGTTTGGCGGCCAGCTTTCCGTGGTCAGCCGCACCATTTATACGCTGGTCGGACTTGCCGGCCTGTGGGCAATCTCTTTTTACGGCATTCAGCGCGCGCCCAGCCAATAGCATAAGCAAGCCCCGGCATAAAAAAGCAGCGGACCGCTTCACTTCAAAGCGGTCCGCTGTTTTTGTTTACTTGGCCTTTTTGACAAGACGCTCGGTATCCTGTGCGATGACAAGCTCTTCATTCGTCGGGATGACCAGAACGCGCACGCGTGCCCAGTCGATGGAGATGTCCATCTGGCGGCCGCGGTATTTGTTCTTTTCCGGGTCAATCTTGACGCCGAGATACTCCAGATGCTCGCAAATGTCCCAGCGGACCGAACGGTCGTTTTCGCCGACGCCTGCGGTAAAGACGATCGCGTCTACGCCGCCCATTTCCGCGACATAGGAGCCGATGATCTTTTTAACCGAGATATTGAACATATCCTTCGCGAGGATCGCGCGTCTGTTGCCCTGATCGATTGCATTATCCAGATCGCGGAAGTCGGAGGAAACGCCAGAAATGCCCTGCATACCGGACTTTTTATTCAAGATTTCGATGACCTCGGCCGCATTCTTGTGCTCGTGCTCACACAGGAATTCGATGATCGCCGGGTCGATGTTGCCCGAACGCGTGCCCATCGGCAAGCCGTCGAGGGGGGTGAAGCCCATCGAGGTATCGATCGACTTGCCGCGATCGATCGCGGTGATGGACGAGCCGTTGCCCAGATGGCAGGTGATGATCTTCAGATCCTCGATCGGACGGCCGAGCATCTCCGCCGCCTGCTGCGAAACATAGCGGTGCGAGGTGCCGTGGAAGCCGTAACGGCGGATCTTGTATTTTTCATAATACTCGTACGGAATCGCATACATATAGTGTGACTGCGGCATGGTCTGGTGGAACGCCGTATCAAATACCGCAACCATCGGCACGTTCGGGCCCATGACGTCCTGGCAAGCGTGGATGCCGATGAGGTTCGGCGGGTTGTGCAGCGGTGCCAGCGGCACGCATGCCTCGATGGCCTCCAGCACCTTTTCCGTAATCACAACGGAATCCGCGAAGTACTCGCCGCCGTGCACCACACGGTGGCCGACCGCGTCGATTTCCTTCATGTCCGCGATCACGCCCCACTCGGCATTCATCAGAATGTCCAGCACCGCCTGAATCGCCTCGGCGTGGGTCTTCATCGGAACCTCTGCCTTGTATTTTCCTTCCTTGCCGTCCGCCTCGTGTGTCAGGCGGCCGTCGATGCCGATACGCTCACACAGGCCCTTCGCCATGACGGTTTTGCTGTCCATATCGATGAGCTGATATTTCAGCGAGGAACTGCCGGCGTTGATTACCAATACTTTCATGTGATTTTCTCCTTTTCTTTATTATGCGCCCGCAAAAGCGATTGCAACCAACCGCAAAAAAGAGTATGATGTAGATAGGAAATATCATAAACTGAAGTCGTGCAGGGCAAAAATAATCACTACTTTTATTCTACACCATCTTTTGTCTTTGCACAACCTACCTTTTTCGTTTTTTCACAGTTTTCCACGGGAGGTTGCTATGAAGATCTGCGGTGTCATCGCTGAATACAACCCTTTCCATACGGGACACGCACTCCAGCTTGCAGAAACCCGCCGTGTGCTCGGCGCCGATACCGCTATCGTGTGCGTGATGAGCGGAAACTATGTCCAGCGCGGAGATTTTGCCGTGATGGAAAAATATCGCCGCGCGCAGGTTGCCGCCCAGTGCGGCGCAGATCTCGTGCTTGAGCTGCCGCTCGGCGCGGCGCTCTCCTCGGCAGAGGGCTTTGCCCGCGGCGGCGTGCGCGCGCTCGATGCGCTCGGCGCGGTGGGGTTTCTGTCCTTCGGCAGCGAATGCGGCTCGACCCGCGCGCTGCTGCGCGCGATGAGCACGCTCGAGCTACCGCGTGTGCAGCACGCGTTTCGCGATGCACTGCGCGAGGGCGCATCCTACGCGGCCGCACGGCAGCAGGCGCTCGCCGCCGTCGATCCCTCCTGCGCCGCACTGCTTTCCTCCTCCAACAACACGCTCGGGCTGGAATATTGCCGGGCGATTGCCGCCGAGGGCAGCCTGCTCACCCCCTTCACCATCCGTCGGCGCGGCGCAGCGCATGACAGCACCGCCCCCGCGGAGGATTACGCGTCCGCCTCCCTGCTGCGCGCGCATCTGGCCGCGCACGAGCTTTCCGCCTGCGTGCCCTATCTGCCCGCCCCCTCCCTGAGCATGCTCAAGCAGGCGATAGACTGCGGAGAGGCTCCGGTCTTTCTGTCCGGCATGGACAGGGCGCTGCTCAGCCACCTGCGCCGCCTGTCCGCGTCCGCGCTGTCCTGCTATGACAGCGACAGCGAGGGCTTTCACAACCGTCTGGCGCAGGCAATCCGCGACGGCGCGGACTTTGACGGAATCTGTGAGCATGCTCAGACGCGCCGCTATCCCCTTGCGCGCGTGCGCCGCGCGCTGCTGCGCGCGTGGCTGGATTTTCCGCTCGACGCGTGCGGCGCACCCCCCGCGTACCTGCGCGTGCTCGCAATCGGTCCGCAAGGCCGCGCGCTGCTGCGGCTGTTCTCCCAAACCGCCCGCGTGCCGCTCATCACAAAACCGCTGCACGAAAAAGAGCTGCCCCGGGAAATGCAGCCCATGCTCGCGCGCGAGGTGCTTGCGGATGACCTGTACGCGCTCGCCTTCCCTGCCACCGACCCCCGCGTCGGCGGCAATCACTTCCGTAAAACCCCTTACTGTGACTCATCCGGTGTATAAACGCAATTTGAGGAGGTGTCGTTATGGATTGCCCCTATTGTGGAAAGAAAATGCTCAAAGGCCGCCTGATTGGCGACCACCGTCATCTGCGATGGCTGCCGGAGGACAAAGAACTTCTCTTCGGACTATGGGCGGCGGGCGGCTTGCGCATCGGCTGCCGCATGCCCGGCGCACGCGCGACAGCCGACACCTATTTCTGCTCCTATTGCCGGAAGATGGTGATTGACATCGAGTGCTGTTAGAGTCAAAGTGCGCAATCAATCTCCCCTGATACAGTTCAGATTGCACTGTATCAGGGGATTTTTATACCTTTATGACACCTTCCCCGTTCCACGTGGGGATAAAGCTCTCCCCGATCGCCTCCCCCTCCTGCGTGTAGCCGGCCAGCCCGAGCGACGCAAACCACGCGACCGCCTCGGCATATTCCGCGTCCGTAATCGTGCGGTCAATTTCCGGATAACGCGCCGCCACGCCGCAGGGCGTATACTGGCGCATCAGGCTTACGAGGATGCGATCACCAAAGCGCTCCGCCAGATGGCGCAGCACCTGTCCGGTGTCGCCGCCCAGACCGGGCAGCATCAGATGCCGCACGAGCACGCCGCGCCGCAGCAAGCCGTTTGCATCCAGCTCCGGCGCGCCGGTCTGCCGCAGCATTTCCGCCACCGCGTCGGACGCGACCTCGAAATAATCCGCCGCACCCGAATAGCGCGCCGCGTAGTAGCTGCTGTAATATTTAAAATCCGGCAGATACACATCAACCCAGCCCTCCAGCAGATGCAGCGTGTCCGGACTTTCGTATCCGCCGCAGTTGTATACAACCGGCAGCTGCAGCCCTGCCTGCCGCGCGCGGCGCAGCGCCGCCACGACCTGCGGCGCATAGTGGCTCGGCGTGACCAAATCGAGGGTCGCCGCGCCCTGCTCCTGCAGCTCGATGAAAATTTCCGCGAGCCGCTCCACCGACACCGGCAGGCCGCTGTCCTGCCGTCCGCTGATGGCGCGGTTCTGGCAATAGACGCAGCCCAGTGTGCAATGCGAAAAAAAGACCGTACCCGCGCCGCGTTCGCCTGCAAGGCACGGCTCTTCCCACGGGTGCAGCGCAGCCCGCGCCACGCGCACGGTATCATCCGCGCCGCATAGGCCGCGCTCGCCCGCGGCGCGATTGACGCCGCAGCGCCGCGGACACAGCACACAGCTTGTCACCGCTTTTTCCCCCTTTCCTGCCCAAAAGAGGGGACGTGTACAAGCACACGTCCCCTCTTTATTTTGATGCACGCGATTACTTGACCGCGATGACCTCAACCTCGACCTTTGCGCCCTTGGGCAATCCCGCTGCCGCGACGCACGAGCGTGCAGGCGGATTTTCCGGGAAATACCTGCCATAGACCGCATTAAATTCCTGAAAATCCGCAAGATCCGCGAGAAAGCACGTGGTTTTCACGACGTGATCAAAGCCAACACCGGCCTGCGCAAGCACCGCCTGCACATTCTTCATCACGCGCTCCGCCTGCACCTCGATTGTGCCCTCGACGAGCTCCCCGGTCTGCGGGTCAATCGGAATCTGCCCCGAGCAGTAAATCGTGCCGTTTATCTCGATCGCCTGCGAATACGGACCGATGGCTCGGGGTGCGAGCACCGTGGAAAGAACCTGTTTTACCATGCTGTGACCTCCCGTCAGACGAACACTTACTTGCCGCCCTTCAGCTTCTTCATGCGCTCGTTGTTCGACAGGATCTTCTTGCGCATGCGCACGCTCTTCGGCGTGATTTCAAGCAGCTCATCGTCGGAAATGAACTCGAGCGCCTCCTCGATGGACATGACGTGCGGCGGAATCAGACGCAGCGCATCATCCGAGCCGGATGCACGGGTGTTCGTGAGCTGCTTCTTCTTGCAGATGTTGACCGCCATATCGTCGCCGCGCGGATTTTCGCCGATGATCATGCCTTCGTAAACCGCTGTGCCCGCCGGAATGAACAGCGTGCCGCGCTCCTGCGCGTTGTACAGGCCGTAGGTGACCGCCTCGCCGCTCTCAAACGCGACAAGCGATCCGGTTGCACGTTTGGAAATCTCGCCCTTGTGCGGCTGGTAGCTGTGGAACACCGAGGACAGCACGCCCTCGCCCTTGGTATCGGTCAGGAATTCGGTGCGATAGCCGAACAGGCCGCGCGCCGGCACGATGAACTCCACGCGCATGCGGTCCGCGCCCTTCGGGCTCATTTGCATCAGCTCGCCCTTGCGCGCGCCCATCTTCTCCATGACCGCGCCGACAGAATCAAGTGGAACGTCCGCAATCATGCGCTCCATCGGCTCGTGCTTGACACCGTCAATTTCGCGGAACAGCGCCTTGGGCGCGCCGACCTGAAATTCGTAGCCTTCACGGCGCAGATTCTCGATCAGGATGGACAGATGCATCTCACCGCGGCCGCAGACGCGGAAGGAATCGGTCGTGTCGGTCTCGTTGACGCGCAGCGAAACGTCCTTGAGCAGCTCGCGGAACAGACGGTCGCGCAGATGGCGCGAGGTGACATACTTGCCCTCACGGCCCGCAAACGGAGAGTCGTTGACCGAGAAAAACATCTCGACCGTGGGCTCGGAAATCTTGACAAACGGCAGCGCCTCCACCTGCGCAGGGTCGCACAGCGTCTCGCCGATCGTGACGTTTTCGATGCCAGAGAAGCACACAATCTCGCCCGCCTTCGCCTCTTCCACCGGCGTGCGCGCCAGCTCTTCGATTGTATACAGCGAAACAATCTTGGAGTTATAGGGGGTGGTGTTGCCGTGATAATCGCAGACCGTAACCTGCTGACCGACCTTCATGCTGCCGCGCTCGATGCGTCCGATGCCGATGCGGCCGACATACTCGTTGTAATCGATCGAGGAAACCAGCATCTGCGTCGGGCCGTCCAGGTCCACATGCGGCGCGGGGATGTGCTCGAGAACTTGATCAAGCAGCGGCGTCAGGTCGGTGCCCTCGATATTCGGGGACATGGACGCGGTTCCCGAGCGACCGGAGCAATAGACAATGGGGCTGTCGAGCTGCTCATCGGTTGCGTCCAGGTTGAGCAGCAGCTCAAGCACTTCGTCGCCGATCTCGTTCAGACGTGCGTCCGGACGGTCGATTTTGTTGATCGCAATGATGATCTTGTGGCCGAACTCCAGCGCCTTTTGCAGCACGAAACGCGTCTGCGGCATGGGGCCTTCCGCGGCATCGACCAGCAGCACAACGCCGTCTACCATCTTAAGAATACGCTCCACCTCACCGGAGAAGTCCGCGTGACCCGGGGTGTCGACAATATTGATTTTAACGTCCTTGTAGTGGACCGAGGTGTTCTTCGCAAGGATGGTGATGCCGCGCTCACGCTCGATGTCTCCCGAGTCCATGACGCGATCCTCTACCACCTGATTATCACGGAAATTACCCGCCTGCTTGAGCATCTGGTCGACCAGTGTGGTCTTGCCGTGGTCAACGTGGGCGATGATTGCAATATTCCGAAGATCGTTTCTTACCATAGTTCCTCCAAAAAGAATTAGTTTCTTTCTTTCTCTGTCAATTTCATGTACCCTACTATTATACTCTGCAAAAAGCGCGTTTTCCAGACATGGAATGTTCAAAATTTTGCGCGCCGACTTAAAAAAAACTGTGCGATACGCTTTTCATGCGGGCTGTGCGGCGATGTGCCCTGCACGCAGCCGCGCGCGCTTGCGCGCCGCACTTGTTCCCGCACGCAAAAAACACCCAGAAAGATTCCGAGTGTTTTGCGGTGTTTCTTATTTGTGCGCAGCCTGATAGTTCCTCGTCCCCTCTTCATAGAGGTTGCCCCCTGCGCAGTCCATTGATACAATCGCCGGGAAATTCTCAACCGTCAGCCGCTTGACCGATTCGCAGCCCAGATCCTCGTAGGCCACGACCTCCAGCGACTTGATTGCGCCCGCGATGAGCGCGCCCGCGCCGCCGATCGCGACCATATAGACCGCACCGTTGCGCGCCATTGCCTGCTGCACGCCCGCCCCGCGCACACCCTTGCCAATCATGCACGCAAGCCCTGCGTCCAGCAGCACGGGTGCGTAGGGATCCATGCGTCCCGAGGTCGTCGGGCCGATCGAGCCGACAACCTGTCCCGGTTTTGCCGGGGTGGGGCCTGCATAGTAGATCGCCGCGCCCTCGAGCGCGAACGGCAGCGGCTCGCCCGCTTCCATTGCCGCGACGATGCGCTTGTGCGCAGCATCGCGCGCGGTGTACAGGACGCCGGTCAGGGAAACCGTGTCCCCCGCGCGCAGCTTGGGTGCAATTTCCGCAAGTTCCGCGGTGCTAATCTGGTAATGTGACATATTCTACGCTTGCTCCTTATTTCTTCAGGCTGTCCAAAATGCGCTGCAGCGTGGGCCGATCCGCCGTTTCTCCCTGCTCCGGCTCGAGCGCTCCCACGACGACTTCGTCCAGCGTCCGGAGCACGCTGTCCAGCGTTGCCTGCGCACCGTTTGCGCGGCGCGCGTTTTCCTCCGCTGTGCGCGATGCTTGCGCGGCGGCCGCGCGGTATGCGTCGCACACGGTGAGCAGCTCTTTCTTCAGCGCGGCGATGACCTCGGCGGACTGCATGCGCACACGCTTTGCGTCGAATTGCGCGCGCTCCTCGATGTCGTGCGCACGGCGATGCGCCGCAAGCTCCATTTCCGTCAGATTTTCCTTGAGCGCATCGTATTCCGCGCAGCGTGCGGTGACCTCGCGCGACTGCTCGCGCAGCGTCCGGTTTTCTTCTTCGAGCGCCGCGACGCGCTCCTTGAGAACGCGCATTTCGGATTCGCCCTGCTCCACGCGGCGCGTATGCTCCTGCGCGTGGGCCTGCAGCTTTTCGTCTGCAACCGTCATTTCACCGAGGCGCTCGAGCAGGTCGGCATTTTTCTGGCTGAGCGTTTCGTTCTTGCCGCGCAGCTCGTTGCGCTCGTCAAGCAGCAGCTCATTCTCCTGCTGCAGCGCCGCCAGACGCTCGCTGCTTTCCTTGGCCGACTGTTCGATATATTGCAGCACATCCTCGCGGTTAAAGCCGCCCATCAGCGCTGTTTTAAAGCCTTTGCTCTCCTCGTACATGTCCCGTCCTCCGTCGTGCGTCTGCGTTCCTAATCTCCCCCTATTATAACAATCCTTCCACAAAAACACAAGTGCGACATCATTTTTCACGCATATTTGCTAAACCCCGGTATTCACGGTGGTTTTCCTCACAAGAACCTTGCATTTGACGGCATTTGGTGCTAAACTAGAAAAAACTTCAGTTTAAAAGAGGATCTATCTATGCTTTCGGTCAAAGATTTCGAAACCGCAGCGAGCCGCTTAAAAAATATCATCCATACGATTCCGCTTGCCACCTCACACACATTTTCCGATTTGTCCGGAGCAGAGGTCTATCTCAAGTACGAAAACCAGCAGAAAACCGGCTCCTTTAAGGTGCGCGGCGCGTACAACAAAATCATGAAGCGCTACGAAGAAGGCGACCTGAAGGCAGTTGTTGCTTCCTCCGCCGGAAACCACGCGCAGGGTGTTGCGTTTGCGGCGGCCTCCGTCGGTGTCAAATCCACCATTGTCATGCCCAAATCCGCACCGATCGCCAAGGTCTCCGCCACCGAAGGCTATGGCGCGCAGGTCGTGCTCGCCGGCTCCATCTACGACGAAGCCTATGCGCGTGCATGCGAAATTTGCGAGGAAACCGGCGCGGAGTTCATCCATCCGTTTGACGACGAGGACGTGATTGCGGGTCAGGGCACAATTGCACTGGAAATTTTGCGCGATCTGCCCGGTGTTGATATGATTTTTGTGCCGGTCGGCGGCGGCGGACTGATTTCCGGCATTGCGTCCTACGTCAAGCAGATCAATCCGCGCGTGCAGGTCATCGGCGTGCAAGCCGCAGGCGCGTGCGCGGCGGTCAACGCGTTCCATAACGACGAGCCGCAGCCCACCGCCCGCGTGCACACGATTGCCGACGGCATCGCGGTCGCCACGCCGGGCACGACGACCATGCAGTACATCAACCAGTATGTCGACCGCATGATCACCGTGACCGATGCGGAAATCGCATCCGCGATTCTTCTGCTGCTCGAGCGCACCAAGCAAATCGTGGAGCCGGCAGGCGCGTCTTCTCTCGCGGCGCTCCTCAGCGGCAAGGTCGACGTATGCGGCAAAAAGGTCGTTTGTGTGCTGTCGGGCGGCAACATTGACGTGACCTTTATCCACAAGGTGGTCGAAAAGGGTCTGGTTACCCGCGGCCGCCATATGAAGTTCTCTACCATCATGCCTGATATTCCCGGTTCGCTCTCGACCTTCTCCTCCATCGTTGCAGAGTGCGGCGCGAACGTCATCATGTTCCAGCACGACCGCGTGCAGGCGGAGCTGGACATTGATGAGGCGATCGTCCGCGTCGTCTGCGAGGTCGGCGGCAAGGAGCACGGAAAGCGCTTACTCGATGCGCTGCGAAAAGCAGGCTACACCATCATGTCGCAGCCGTTCTGATTCGGCTACCGTGAAAGGAAGCGTGATCCCCATGAAAATTTCTACCAAAGGACGTTATGCCTTGCGCCTGATGCTTGATCTTGCGCTGCATGATACCGGCGAGGCCGTGCCGATCAAAGTGATCGCAAACCGGCAGGAGATTTCCGAAAAATACCTGGAGCAGATTATTGCGCTGCTCACGCGTGCGGGCTTTGTGTCGTCCACACGCGGCGCGCGCGGCGGCTATCGCTTGACCCGCTCCCCTGCCGAATATACGGTTGGCATGATCCTGCGGCTGACAGAGGGCGGACTGGCTCCGGTGGCCTGCCTGGATGAGGGCGCACCCGCCTGCGAGCGCTCCACCACCTGCGCCACCTTATACGTTTGGAAAAAGCTCGATGACGCGATTGCGCACGTTGTCGATAACATTACGCTCGCAGCTTTGGTCGATATCGAACGCTCCTGCATGGGCAACGATTACAGTATTTAAAACGGCCGCTTGTGCGGCGGAGCGGTCTATGTCCGCTTCGCCGCACAAGTAATTATTTTTTTCATTGACAACTATGTTCTTCTATGATATAGTATATTTCGTCGGATAACTTCATTGTTTTTTTCGTTATGAAGGTGTAGCCCAGTTGGTTAGAGCGCCTGCTTGACATGCAGGAGGTCGGAGGTTCAAGTCCTCTCATCTTCACCACTTTAAAACCCCGTATGATTCATTTCATGCGGGGTTTTTCGTATTTTATGCTTGTTGTGCTTTTCGTTCCTTTGCGCCGCAAAAGCCAAAAAGCCCGGCACCACCCTGCGGTGGTGTCGGGCTTTGCTTGTGTTTACGCGCGCAAGGCTTTCGCCGGAGGGCGTTTCCTTAAATTTCACGGCGTCCTTCAAAGGCGCGCGTGAGCGTCACCTCGTCGATGTACTCCAGATGCCCGCCGACCGGAATGCCATAGGCAAGCCGCGTCACCCGAATACCAAACGGGCGCAGCAGCCGCGAAATATACATCGCAGTCGCCTCCCCTTCGGTGTCCGGATTGGTCGCGATGATGACCTCGCGCACGTCCTCGCTTTCATCGCCCACGCGCAGCAGCAGCTCGCGGATGCGAATATCATCCGGCCCGACATGTGCAAGCGGCGAAATCACACCGTGCAGCACATGATACAGTCCGCTGTATTCGCGCGTGCGCTCGAACGCGACCACGTCCTTGGGATCGGTCACAACGCAAATCTGCGTGCGGTCGCGCGCCGGATTGGAGCAAATCGGGCAAACCTCCTGATCGGTCAGGTTCTGGCAGACCTTGCAGGTGAAAATCGTGTGCTTGGCATTCACAATCGCCTGTGCAAAGCCCTCGGCCTCTTCCTTGGGCTGGGACAGGATGTGAAACGCAAGCCGCTGCGCGGTCTTTTGCCCGATGCCCGGCAGCTTGGCAAACTCCTCGATCAGACGCTCGACCGGCGGTGCAAAAAACTTCATGGTTTAGAACATCCCCGGCAGGGACGCGTTGCCCGTCACCTTGCGCATCTCCTCTTCCGAGGCCTGACCCGCGGCGCGCAGCGCTTCATTGACGGCCGCGAGCAGCGTGTCCTGCAGCATCTCGACGTCGTCCGGATCGACGATTTCGGGCTTGATTTCAATCGATTTGATCTCGCTCGTGCCCTGCACCGTGACCGTAATCATGCCGCCGCCCGCGGTGATCGTGGTCTCCCTGTTCGCGATCTCCTCCTGCGCCTTCATCATGTCCTGCTGCATCTTCTGCGCCTGACGAATCATGTTTTGCATGTTCATACCGCCGCCCATGCCGCCAAATTTACCCTTTGCCATACCTATATCCTCCTATTTCAGTTCCGTAATTTCAATATTGCGTTCCTTTGCGCTGCGCAGTACCGCGTCGAGCGCATCGTTTTGCGGAATTTCCTGCTCCTCCGCCGCTTCTTTGACCTTGACCACGCAGGGCTTTCCGATCAGCGCGGATGCTTCGCGCGCGATGACCTCCTTCGTGGCAGGCGCGCCCGCGAGCATCGCGGTCACGGCATCATCCGCGAGGATGCGCAGCGTTGTGCCGTCCAGCGCCGCACGCGCGGACAGCTTGAGATTGACGTGCGCGGCGTTGCCGATTTTTCCGGTCAGCGCGCCGAGCAGCTTGGGCCAGAGCGGCCACTCCTCCGCTCGCGCGGGTGCCGCTTTTTTCGCCGCGGGCTTTGCCGCCTGCGGTGCGGGAGCTTCCTCGTCCCACGGCGGAGCGTCGCAGTCCTGCGGCGGGGGCGGCCGGTCGTCGTCCGGATCGGCCTGCGCAGCAGGTGCGGCCGCCGGTGCGGCGGCTGCGGTCACGCCGTGCTTGAGCTTTTCTTCGAGCGCTTCCACGCGCCCGCCCAGGCTGTCATAGTCCTCCGCGCCGATGGTACACAGGCGAATGACGCACAGTTCGGCTTCCACGCGGCGGTTTGCCGCGCTCTTCATGCGCAGCAGACTTTCCTGAATCACACGGGAATACACAATGAGCGTCGCCGCGGCGCAGCCGTCGCACAGCGCGCGCACGGTCTTGACCGAATAGGCAGGCGACAGCATCGCAGAAACATCGTCCTGCGCGGTTTTGAGCAGCAGCATATCCCGAATCAGCCCGAGCAGCTGATCGAGCACCGCCGCGAGGTCGCGCCCTGCGACATAGCACTCCCCGATGATCGTGACCGCAGGCTCCAGCGCGCCGCGCCGGATGCAGTCCATGAGCTCGGCGGTGCGCTCGCCGCCGAGGATGCCCACCGACTGCGTGATCGTGTTTTCGTCGACCGTGCCGCCGCCCGACGCGGTGCGGTCGAGCATGGAGAGCGCATCACGCATCGCGCCGTCTGACAGCCGTGCGATGAGCGCAGCGCCGTCCTCGGTCAGCGTGATGCCCTCCTGCGCCGCGACATAGAGCAGCCGCCGCGCGATGTCATCCGGTGTGATGCGCCGGAAATCAAAGCGCTGGCAGCGCGATAGGATGGTCGCGGGCACCTTGTGTATCTCCGTCGTCGCGAGAATGAAGAGCACATGCGGCGGCGGTTCCTCAAGCGTTTTGAGCAGCGCATTAAACGCACCCTGTGACAGCATGTGCACCTCGTCGATGATGTACACGCGCTTTTTCACGACGGCGGGCGTGTAGCGGCTTTCGTCGCGGATGTCGCGGATGTTATCCACGCCGTTATTGGAGGCCGCGTCGATTTCGAGCACGTCGAGCACCGAGCCGTCCAGGATGCCCCGGCAGGACGCGCACTCGTTGCAGGGGTCTCCGCCAACCGGATGCTCACAGTTGACCGCGCGCGCCAGAATCTTCGCGCAGGTGGTCTTGCCTGTGCCGCGCGTGCCGGTGAACAGATAGGCGTGGGACAGGCGGCCGGACGCGAGCTGGCTGCGCAGCGTATCGGTGATATGCTTTTGTCCAATGACATCCGCGAAGCACAGCGGACGCCATTTGCGGTACAAGGCCTGATACAAGACGTTCCACCCCCTTCGTAAGCCATAAAAGAAAAGGTGGGCAGATGTTCCATCTGCCCACCTGCATAGTACAAGGTTTGCTGTAAAGCAGCGTCCGGTAAGACCGCACACCTGCGGCTCGAATCGGACGCTATGGACGCATTTCCGGCTGCACCGCTCAAAACCGGCAGTTCTGCGGCACACGATGGTTTCTGCTTAATGCTGCTCGGTTCCCCGCCTGACATGATTCGCAGTCCGCCGTTGCGCAGTACCGATTTCTCATCGCCGTACATATGGCTGCTTTTCCACAACGCCCACCCTCACCGCAGGAATTCCTCCCTGCTATAGCGGATTGCAGGTACAAGGCACCGCTAACACCCCGAGTAGTGCGGCCTTACCGGACGCTGCTATACAACTTATTTAGTGTATCATATTTTTAGCGCAATTTCAATCCTATTTTTTATCCCTCCGGATCTGCGGGCTCCGGGCCGGTGGGCGGCGTTGTGCCGGTGTGTCCGCCGCTTTCCGTGCCCTCGGTTGTCGGCAGCGTGGTTCCGCCTTCGGTCGTGCCGCCGGGCTTCGTCGGTGTGCCGCCTGTGCTGCCGTTGCCCGCGGTACCCCCTGCGCCCTCACCGGGCGGCGTCTCGGTGCCGTCCGGCGGCGTGACCGGCGCGGTCGTGCCCGGATCGTTCGGAGAGCTGTTCGGCTTTGCCGCGTCAATCGCCGCCTTGATGTCTGCGAGCCGGACCACGGTGCCGTCCGCCAGTGTGACCGTCTCCCCGTCCGGATTGAGCACCGCACCCATGGGCAGACCGGTCTCCGGATCGATCGCGCTCACGTCAATCTGCGGATTCTCCTCCACCTTGATATGACCCGGACACAGATTCTCCGGCTCATCGCCCTTGAAGAACCAGCCGGTCGCGGTTTCGCAGCCAGCGGACGGCTTCAGTCCGGTTGCCGTGCAATATGCCGCGCGCTTAAAGCCGTCTCCCGGCTCGGGGAACGACTTGTCCGGCAAGCCCTCGTGAATGCGGCTCATAACCTTTTTCCACAGGTTGGTGGCGGGGTTGGAGCCCAGTCCGCTCAGCTTGTAGTTGTCGTCATAACCGACCCAGCACGCACCCACATAATACGGGGTGTAGCCGCAGAACCAGCGGTCGCGATTCGCCGTTGTGGTGCCAGTCTTGCCCGCGGTGTCCATACCCGCGATTTTCGCGGATGCCGCCGTGCCGCCCGACTGCGTGACGCCTTGCAGCGTAATATTCATATAATAGGTCGTTTTTTCGTTTTTAAACGCATGGATGACCGCGGGATCCTCGTTGGACAGGATGGTATTCCCCTTGGAATCCTGCGCGGCGGTATAGGTGTAGGGCTTGACAAAATCGCCGTCGTTTACAAAAATGCTGTACGCGCCTGCCATCTCGCGCACCGTCACGCCGTCTGTCAGGCCGCCCAGACCGAGCTGCGCCAGACCGACGTCGCTGACCACCCGACCGTCCGACGTCGTGCGGCTGGCAACGAGGGAGCCGCCCATGCCGAGATTTTCGGTCAGGAACCGGAAGGACGCTTCCGGCGTCAGCTCCGCAAGGGTCTTGACCGCGATCGTATTCACCGAACGTGCAACCGCATTTTTGAGCAGGATGGGTCCGGAATATACGCCGTTGTCATTGCGCGGCCAGGGCTTGCCGTTGAGCTCCTGATAGGGTTCGTCCTCCATGCCGGTATAGGGCGTGATGATGCCCGCATCCATCGCCGGCCCGTACACCGCAATCGGTTTGATGGACGAGCCCGGCTGACGCTTGGACTGCGTCGCGCGGTTGAGCACGCGGCTGCCGGTCTTTTGGCCGCGACCGCCGACAATGCCCGCGACCTGTCCGTTCGGGCGCAGAATGACCATTGCGCTGTCGGGCACCTTGCCGTTGTGTGTAATGCTCGGGAAATTGGAGTCCTCCGCATAAATTTCTTCCATGGTCTGCTGCACAGTGGGGTCGATCGTCGCATAAATCTGCAAGCCGCCCGTCAGCACCATTTGCTCCGCCAGCTGGCGGGAATAGCCCTTGCGCTCCTGCAAATCGGCAATGAGGTCGGTAATGACCGTGTCGGTGAAGTAGGAGTAGGGCTTTTCATCGGTTTCGTCGCTCGGGCGCTGGTAATTGAGCGTTTGCGACCTTGCTTCGCTGTATTCGCTCTGCGTAATCAGGCCCTGCTGCAGCATTTGCGACAGGATGATCTCCTGACGCGCCTTGGTGTTTTCTGGGTGGCGGAAGGGGTTGAGCTTGGTGGGCGCGTTGGTGATGCCCGCAATCGCGGCGCATTCGGCAAGGGAAAGCTGCGACACCTCTTTGTTGAAATAGGTGCGCGCCGCCGCCTGGACACCGTATGCGTTGTTGCCGAACGGCACCAAGTTCATATACATTTCCAGAATGCGTTTTTTGTTGCCGTCCACCTGCTTTTCCAGTGCGAGCGCGCGGAAAATCTCGTTGATCTTGCGCCGCACCGAATAATCCTTTTCATCGGTCAGGTTTTTGATGAGCTGCTGCGTGATTGTCGAGCCGCCGTATTGGCTGCCGCCGCCCACCCAGCTCAAGGTGGCGCCCAGGGTGCGTTTCCAGTCGACGCCGCGGTGCGAGTAAAAGCGCTGGTCCTCGATGGCGATAAACGCATCTCCCATGTACTGGGGGATGTCCTGTAAATCCGCCCAGATGCGGTTTTGCTCGCCGTGCAGCTTCTCGTATTCCACATAGTCGCCCTTTTCGTCCGGGGCATAGATGACGCTGGTCAGGTTGAGGCTGACCGAGTCGAGATCGAGCGCTTCGATCGAGGGGTTGATATAGCTATGGACATACCATGCGAATGCCAGACCGCAGATTGCCGCCGTCATCACGAAAACTAAAAACAGTGAGACGAGGAATGTGCGCACATGGTGCTTCTTTTTTGTGTGTTTAGACAATGAAAAGCCTCCTTTAATCCACCGGCGGTTTTGTGTATGCCGGCGGTTCTTGGAACGATCGGATGTGCGTCGCGCTGTGTGTGCAGCACGCCGCACATGTTCTCTAGCATTTTTCCATTATAGCAACAGTCGCCCAAAAAATCTATAACAAAATAGAAATCGTCATGTATATTTCATATTTGAATGGGAAAACTGATTGTAAATACGTTTTTCAGACAGGAGGCTTGTTATGGCACCGATTGCATCCTATTCCGGCTTCGCCGCCGCCCGGCGCACGCGCAGAATGCTCGCCGTGGCGATCACCATCTTCCTCATTGCGTGCATGGTGCTCGCGCGCGCCACCCTGCCCGCGCGCGTGCCCGCGTCTTCCTCCGCCCCTGCCGCGGCATATGTGGCAGGGGTGCTCGACAATCGCCTTGCGATCTATATCGCAGGTCAGGACAAGCCCGCGCTCCTCACGGATATTGACGTGCGCACGCTGCCGCGTGCCGATCAGTCCGCGCTGTACGCGGGTGTGCCGGTGGCATCCGACGAAGCGCTCGCGCACCTGCTGGAGGATTACAGCAGCTGACAGTATTGTATGCCGCAGGCGCGAAAACCATACAAAATGCGCGGCTTCTGTTCTCGCGGCGTGGGAAATCTTGCGCGGTCTATCCTGTCCGGTTTGCGCATATGGTAAAGCAAAACCGATCAGAGAGGGCGTGTTTTCCTTGTTCTTTTCCAAGCATCGCGGCGTGACCGCAGCCGCAGCCGCCGTATGTATCCTGGGCGCGCTGGGCGCGCTGCATCTGCACCTGTCCCATAATGCGGCGGCGCAGGCGCTCGCGGCGGCGGTGCCTGCGGCGACCGAAAACTGGGGGCTGTCCTTCCAGACGAAGGGCGCCGCGCCGATTGGCAACGCGTCTCAGGAGTCGCTCGCGCAGCATGGCGCCTATTTTCTGGGTGACACCTCCAGGAGAACGCTGTATTTGACCTTTGACGCAGGCTATGAAAACGGCAACACGCCCGCCATCCTCGACGCGCTCCAAAAGCACCATGCGCCCGCGGCATTCTTCGTGGTGGGCAATTACATCGAGACCGCGCCCGCGCTCGTCAAGCGCATGGTGGACGAGGGGCATATCGTGGGCAACCACACCTTCCATCATCCGGATATGTCCAAGATTTCCGACGTTGCGGCGTTCCAAAAAGAGCTGAGCGACCTCGCCGACCTGTACAGGGACACGGTCGGTCAGGAGCTCCCCAAATTCTACCGTCCGCCGCAGGGCAAATTCAGCGAAGACAACCTCAAGCAGGCAGCCGCGCTCGGCTACACCACGGTGTTCTGGAGCCTTGCCTATGTCGACTGGTACACCGACAACCAGCCGACCGCGCAGCAGGCCTTTGAAAAGCTGCTGCCGCGCATCCATGACGGCGCAATCGTGCTGCTGCACTCGACTTCGCGCACAAATGCGGCAATCCTCGACGAGCTGCTGACCAAATGGGAGGGCATGGGCTACACCTTTTCGCCGCTCACCGAACTGCCCGGACTGCAGTCTGCCGCCGCTCTGCAGCCGATACTGCCCGAAAACAACGCCTACGAAGAATAAAAAAAGCGTCCGTGGAGGGTCATCCACGGACGCTTTTTGCCGTTTTGTCAGGCCTGAATCTGTAATTCTCTCTCTTCAAACGCAACCCGGCGGCGAATTTCCCGCATCACCGTATCGAACTGCGGAATGTCGAGCGACTGCGCGCCGTCAGACAGCGCGCGCGCAGGGTCGTTGTGCACCTCGATCATCAGACCGTCCGCACCCGCTGCAATCGCGGCGCGGCTGAGCGGATCGATCATGTCGCGGCGGCCGGCCGCATGGCTCGGATCCACGATAATCGGCAGGTGCGACAGCATTTTCGCAAGCGGCACCGCGGAAACGTCCAGATTGTTGCGAATCATCGTCTCAAAGGTGCGGATGCCGCGCTCGCACAGAATGACGTTTTCATTGCCGTATGCGCAGATGTATTCCGCGGACATGAGGAACTCTTCCATCGTCGAGGACAGGCCGCGCTTGAGCAGGATGGGCTTGTCCGTCTTGCCCAGCTCCTTGAGCAGCGTGAAATTCTGCATATTGCGTGCGCCGACCTGAATCATATCGACGTCGCCGAACAGGTCCAGCTGGGTCTCGCTCATGACCTCGGTCACAATCGGCAAACCGGTCGCGCGCTTTGCCGCGAGCAGCAGCCGCAGGCCCTCCGCCTCCAGTCCCTGGAACGAGTACGGCGAGGTGCGCGGCTTGAACGCGCCGCCGCGCAGGAAGCCCGCGCCCGCCTTCTTGACCGCTTCCGCGACCATGATGATCTGTTCCTCGCTCTCGACCGAGCACGGGCCGGACATGACGCTGAAGTAGCCCGCGCCGATTTTGTGTCCCGCCACCTCGATGATACTGTCCTTGGGGTGCATTTTACGGTTGACCTTTTTAAACGGCTCTGACACGCGCTGCACGCGCGCGACCACGTCATAGGCCGCAATATCATCGACGTCAATACGGGTCGTATCGCCGATCAGACCGACGAGCGTCGTGTTTTCGCCCTCGGAATAGTTGAGCTGAAGCCCCATTTCTTTCAGGTGGTGCAGCAGAGCGTCAACCTTTTGTTTGTCTGCTTGTGGCTTTAAAATGACGATCATGATATTCTTCTTCCTTTCTTGTTGTATCAAAAAACGGGGGACGCGTTTGCCCGCGTTCCCCGCCGTTTTTCGGTGCGTTACTTTTTCATGGTTTCCACACGTCCGAGGACGTTTTAGTTGAAATTCAGAACCTGATGGGTGTATTCTTCGTCCATAAAGGGCGAAGACAGCAGGAAATCCGCCGAAGACCGGTTGAACGCGCAGGGGATGTCATAGACCGCGGCAATGCGCATAATCGCCTTCACATCGGGATCGTGCGGCTGCGCCGCGAGCGGATCCCAGAAAAAGATCATGCAGTCGATCGTATTCTCGACGATGCGTGCGCCAATCTGCAAATCACCGCCGAGCGGGCCGCTGTTGAAGGCGCGCACCGGCAGGTTTGTCGCGTCCGCAATCAGCCGAGCGGTCGTGCCTGTGCCGCACAAAAAGTGCTTGCTGAGCACGTCCACATGCGCCTGACACCACGCAATCATGTCTTTCTTTTTATGGTCATGCGCGATCAGCGCGATGTGCTTCTGCCGCGGCAATGTCAAATCCATGTAGCTGTTTTCTTGCATGGTATCGTTCTCCTTTACTCTGCTAACAGATTACATTATAACACAGATTCTGCATTTGAGAATAGCTTTTCAGAAAATTTATGTTTTTACACATGCTTTACGCGATTTGAGCCTGCGCTGCGCGCACACGCTCTAAAAATTCATCCCAGCGGTTGTTTTCAATCAGGCGCGCCGGGCAGATCTTTCCCGAAAAATCCTGATGCGTTTTGACGTCCTCCACCGACAAATCGTACTCGCGCAGCAGCTTTGCGACGAGCTGCACACCGTTTTCCAGTGTTTTTTCGTAGTCGCCGTCCTCGTTGACGCACAGCTCGATCCCGATGCCGTTGCGGTTTCCGCCGTTTTGGTTCAGGCGGTCGCTCGCGTGGTATGCCGCCTCGTCGTCCGGCAGGTTATGATAAATTTCGTGGTCATCGACCGTATAGTGCCACGACAGCTCCTGCGTATCCGCCTGACTGAGCAAAAACAGATTGTGCGCACGGGCATTTGCGCCCGCTTTAAAATTATCCGTTTCGTGGATGACGATGTACTGGATGGTGCGCTTGATGCCCGGACGGGAGGCGCAGCCCTCCGGCAGATAGCTCTGCACGACCGGAATGTCCCCGATGTAGCTGATATGCGCATCCTCCTGATGAGAGTGCGCAAAATACCCTCCGAGCACGGCGAAAGCGACGACCGCAACCGCGACCGCCGCCAACGCCCTACGGGGCTTTTTCGGGCTTCGTTTGATGCATTTTTTCTTAGAGGTCACGCTGATGATTTGCATGTGATGCCGCTCGCTCCTCTTTTGTGAATGATTGCTTTTCATTGTACGCTTTTTTCCTTCAAAAAGCAAACCCTCGGAGATCATTTCTGCGCGGACGGACTGCCCTCCTTCGGTATCCAGAGCGGCACGGACAGCGTCGCCTTGAATAAATCGCCATCGATTGCAATGGAAAACAGTCCGTGCTGCAGCTGCGCCAGGCTCGCCGCGATCGAAAGCCCCAGACCGCTGCCCTCGCTCGAGCGCGCCTCGTCGCCGCGTTTGAACCGCTCCATCAGCTCCTCTGCCGGGATATTCAGCTCATAGGCGGAAATGTTTTTCATTGTCAGCATCGCCATGCCGTGTCCGGTCGTCAGGTCGAGATACACCCGACTGCCCGGCATGGCGTACTTGATGACATTCGACATCAAATTTTCAAAGATGCGCCACAAAAGCCGCCCATCCGCCGCCACAAAGACCGGATTTTCCGGCGCACGCATGCGTATATCAAGCTGTGCCCGGTGCAGCTTATCGTCAAATTCGCCCAGCCCCTGCCGCATCAGCGCCTGAAAATCGACCTGCTCCAGCGCGACTGCGAGCGCGCCGCTCGTCGCCTTGGCCGCCTCGAACAAATCCGTTGTGAGCACACGCAGGCGCGCGGTCTTGCGGTCGATCACATCCGCATACTCGCGCAGCGCCGCCTCGTCCGGTTGGGGCTTTTCCAGCTCGTTTTTGAGCAGATCGACGTAGGTCACAATCGAGGTGAGCGGCGTTTTGATGTCGTGGCTCACGTTGGAAATGAGCTCGGTTTTGAGCCGCTCCGACTTGACCTCTGCGGAGATGGCGGCTTCCAGCCCCTCGCGCAGGGTGTTGATGTCCTCCGCAAGCGCGCCCAGATCTCCGCCTGTCAGCTCGATTTTTGTGCTTAAATCGCCGCTGCGTACCGCGCGCACCCCTGCTTGCAGACGCTGAAAGCGCGCCACTGCGCGGTAAACCGCAAACAGCAAAAGAGCTATGACAAACGGCACCGTCACCCGCGGCAGGCACAGTAGCGGCACCGCAGCCGCGAGCAGCATGCCGCGCAGCATAAGGCTGCCGCCCTCCCACACGGCGCGTCCGGTACGGGCGCACCACTGCAGCAGCCGCAGGCACAGCCGCCCGACGGCGAAGCTGCGGAAAAACCGGTGCGCCTTAAGCGTGCGCACGAGACTGAGCACAATCGGGATTGCAAGCGCGAGGATGCCGCACACACCGCCGAGCGCGACGGGCAGCAGATCGAGCGGATTGTTCGATCCCCCCGCCAGTAGATCGAGCAGAGCCATTGCGCCGCAAGCCAGCCCCACCAGGAGCGCAATGTGCAACTCGGAATACATACGGTCAACGAGGTAGAGCCGCACCGCGGACTCCCCGGGCACGCGTCCGCTCACGATGCAAAGATAGGCAAACAGCATCAGCATCAAAACCAGACTGAGCACCATCATCCCAACGCAAATCGTCGTCGTGCGGTGGTCCTGCATCCATGCCTGCTCGCGCTCTGCCAGATATGCCGGACGGATGCCGACCATCAGCGCGTCACGCGCACCAGGCGTGCGCGCACCCTCGCTCGACTCGGACATGCCATACCATTCCTTGGCGGCATCGCCGTGATGCAGCAGCAGCGCATTTTCCACGACATCATATTCTAAAAACAGCGGCATGCGCTGAATATCCTCCGGTTTTGCATTTTGCAGGGTGGCTTCGGTATCCTTACGATATGCGTAAAAGGCAAACTGCCCATCGATTGCGCTCAAATAGGTGCGCACGCGCGCATAATTTTGCAGCTGCTCCGCCAGGATCTTCGCGCGCGCCGTTTGCACCGTCTGCGGGTCTTCCGCGATGTATTTGACAAACAGCCGGTCATCGAATACGCTCCAATTCGGGTGCGCCTGTACAATTTCCAGCGCATATGCCTCGGCCGGCGGCAGCACATTCGGCTCCTGCGGATCAAGCGTCGGATTTTGATCTTGCCACTTCTCCCGATAGCGCCCGTATCCCTCGCTTTCATGCAGACTTTCGTACACGGCCTGCTCGTTTAGCGCGCCGCCCTGACGCACGTTCGCTTCGCTCACATAGTCGTATGTCATGGTCATCACATTTCGGACGACGCGCTCAAGCTCCTGACGGCACGTTGTGCTGTCCGCATAGCTTTTGCTCTCAAAGGCCGCGGGATCGGTCACGCGGCTCACGAGCGTCAGGCCTGCGGCAACAAAGCCTGCCGCAAGCGCGAGAATCAGCAAATATGCGATAAATTTACAGTACCACTGACGGCTAAATTTTTTCAATCTTGTAACCAACGCCCCATACCACCTTTAAATATTTCGGCTCCTTCGGATTGATTTCAATCTTTTCCCGGATGCGGCGCACATGCACGGCAACCGTATTTTCCGGATTGTACGCAGGCTCGTTCCACACCTGCTCGTAAATCTGCTCAATCGAGTAAACGCGCCCTGCGTTTTGCGTCAAAAAGCTCAAAATGCCGTATTCGACCGGCGTCATGCGCACCGGTTCCCCGTCGACAGTCACGGTTTTCGCCTCATCGTCCACCAGGAGTCCGCCTGTTTGATAGACGTTGCTGCGCGTTTCCATGCTGCCGAGCGTGGTATATCGGCGCAGCTGGGACTTGACGCGCGCCATCAGCTCCATCGGGTTGAACGGCTTTGTGACATAGTCATCCGCGCCCGCGGTCAGACCGCCGATTTTATCATAATCCTCGCTTTTGGCGGACAGCATGATGATTGGAATGTTGCGCTTTTCGCGCAGCGCCATCGTCGCACGCATGCCGTCCATGCGCGGCATCATCACGTCCATGATGATCAAATGGATCTCGTACTTTTCCACCAGTTCCAGCGCTTCGATCCCATCTGCCGCCTTATAAACATCGTAGCCGTCCGCTTTCAGGTATATTTCGATTGCATCCGCGATGGATTTCTCATCATCGCAAACCAAAATTCTATACATCGCTTCTTGCCCCCTTTTTCTGCTTAGTATAGCACACGGCCTATCTTTATCCTAGTGCACAAATATGACGAACGGCTCTGCATTTTCCTTACAGCTTTCTTAAGAATGCAAAAAAGCGTCCCCGCCTTTTGTGGTGGGGACGCTTGCGCTGCGCTATACGCTATTTTAGGTTTTGCGGCTCTGTCAGCACTTCTTTAAAGGAAGTGGCAAGCCCCGCAAGGCTTTGAATTTCGCTCGGGATGATGATTTTGGTTGCCTTTCCGTCTGCCGCCTTGGCAAACGCTTCGAGCGCCTTAATCTTGATGACTTCACTGTTCGGAGCAGCGTCGTTCAGCATTTTGAGCGAATCCGCAAGCGCCTTTTGCACGGTGAGCATGGCCTCCGCTTCGCCTTCCGCCTCCTTGATTTGCGCCAGACGGGTGGCTTCCGCGCGCAGGACAACCGCTTCCTTTTCGCCCTCTGCAACCAGAATCGCAGACTGCTTCTTGCCTTCCGCAACCAGAATGGCCTCGCGGCGCTCGCGCTCCGCCTTCATTTGCTTTTCCATGGATTCCTGGATTGCCGCGGGCGGAATGATGTTCTTCAGCTCGACGCGGTTGACCTTGATGCCCCAGGGATCGGTCGCTTCGTCCAGAATCGCGCGCATCTTGGTGTTGATGATGTCGCGGCTGGTCAGCGTCTGGTCGAGCTCCAGGTCGCCGATGATGTTGCGCAGCGTTGTCGCGGTCAGGTTTTCGATTGCGGATATCGGATTTTCGATACCGTAGGTAAAGAGCTTGGGGTCCGTGATTTGGAAATAGATGATCGTGTCGATCTGCATGGTGACGTTGTCCTTGGTGATGACAGGCTGGGGCGGAAAGTCCACAACCTGCTCCTTCATGGTCACCTTGCGGGCCACACGCTCAAACAGCGGAATTTTCATGTGAAGGCCCGTGCCCCATGTGACCTGATAAGCGCCCAAACGCTCGATAATGTATGCCTTTGCCTGCGGCACGATTACGATGTTGGATGCGAGATATGCAATCAGCAAGATTGCAAGTGTAATCCAGATGATTCCAAACGGCATGACGAATCCTCCTAACTCTTTATACCTTTTCCACGATGGCGCGCACACCGGAAATCGCGAGCACACGCACGGTTTCACCGATTGTGATGCGCGTTTCATCCGCGCTGCGCGCGCTCCAGATTTGCCCCATCAGCTTGATTTCGCCCTGTGACAGCGCATTGTTGATTTCGACTGTGACGATCGCGGTTTGGCCGATGATGCGATCTGCATTGGTCTTTTCGTCCTTGATTCGCAGCAGTTTTCTTGTAAAGGGACGCACCATCACGAGCAGCGCCGCCGCAACCACGACAAACGCAACCAGCTGCACCGTGACCGACAGCCGCAACGTCGTTAAAATAAGCGCGGCGAGCGCACCGACCGCAAACCAGACCGAAACCAGATTCAGCGTGAATGCTTCTATCGCGACCGTCGCAATGAGAACGACCATCCACACATAAGCGCTCGGAAAACCAAATAACATCGCGCCACCTCCTATCCTGTTTTCAGTATAGCACAGTACCGCTGTAAAGTATAGCAAAACCTAAGCCTGCAAGACCACCGGCGGCACAAGGCACGCCATGCCGCACAGCAGCGCCCGTCCGGAAAGCACCGCGCCGCCGCTCCCCACAAAATGGAGCAGCATCCACGCGCCTGTGAGCACGCCCAGCACCGCCGCACGTCGCAAAATTCCGGACACCGCCGCAGCCGCGGCGCACACCTGCCTTGTGAGCAGACCCAGCCCCACCAGCCCCAGCAGGGCGGCAGGGCTCACCCCCAACCACCACGCGCATCCTGCTTGCAGCAGCAGAACCCATCCCGTTCGATACATTTTTTGTACCTCTCTTTTCCGGCCACTTGCAAAAGCAAGAGCATCCGTCTATAATATAAATCATATGTATCCCATTTGCATGCTATGTCCGGAAGGAGAAGCGATTTTGATGTCTATCCGAAAACTATATCCCCTTTTTCAGGCACTCGCTTATGCAGCTCTCGGCATCGTTCTGATCGTCTGGCCTGAAACCTCCGCCCTCACCATCTGCTATGCCATCGGCGCAGTGCTCCTCGCACTGGGACTTGCCTATAGCATTTCCTATTTTGTGCAAAATCATCACGGTTTAACCCGCACTTCTACGCTGGTAAACGGTTTGCTGCTGTTTGTCATCGGGCTGGTGGTGCTGCTGCGCGCGCAAGAGGTGCTCAAGGCGCTCCCCTTCCTGTTCGGACTGCTGCTGCTTGTGGACAGCGTGTTTAAGGTGCAGGCCGCGCTTGATCTGCGGCATATGAATGCAAGCTACTGGAAGGTGCCGCTTTTTATCGGTCTCGTGACGGCGTGTCTGGGCGCTACGCTGATTTGGAACCCGTTTGAGGCTGTTGTGGCGCTCAACATCTTCATCGGTGTATGTATGCTGTTGGATGCCGTGTTCAACTGCGCCTCCGCCATCCTTGTCGCCTACCGCACCCACGCGTTTCGCCGCATCCAGACCGAAGCGCAAGAATCCATCGCAAAGGAGTAAACCATGGGCTTTTCTATTGTAACCGACTCTTCCTGCAATCTGCCGCGCGAGATCATCGAGCAGTATGACCTTAAAATCATCTCGCTGGTCTTTCAGTCCGGCGGCAAGCAAATCCGCAGCTATGTCCCGGGCGAAACGCTCGATCTGACGCAGTTTTATGCCGCGATGCGCCGCAAAGAGAATATCACAACCTCGAGCGTCTCGCCGCAGGACTGTCTGGATATTTTCACCGCAGAGCTGGAGACGGGCCACGACGTGCTCTACATCGGCTTTTCGTCCGGTCTCAGCGCCACACATCAGACAGCGGCCTCTATTTTGCAGCAGCTTGCGGCGGCATATCCCAAGCAGCGCGTGCGCAGCGTGGATTCCCTTGCGGCCGCGCTCGGTGAGGGGCTGCTCGTGACGCACGCCGCGCGCCTGCGCGAGCAGGGGCAGGACATTGACGAGGTCGCAAATTGGCTGCTGGACAACCGCCTGCACCTGTGTCACTGGTTTACTGTGGACGATTTATTCTTCCTGCATCGCGGCGGGCGCGTCTCCAAGGCGGCGGCAATCATCGGCTCGATGGTCGGCATCAAGCCCGTGCTGCATGTCGATGACGAGGGGCATCTCATCATGAAGTCCAAGGTGCGCGGCCGCCGCGCCTCCCTCGACATGCTCGTGGAAAACATGGCGCAGACCGCGATCGATCCGGCGCACCAGACCGTCTATATTGTGCACGGTGACAGCGCGTCCGATGCGCAATATGTGCGTGACCGTGTTGCGGCGCGCTTCGGCACAAAGGATATTTTAATCTCCTGTTTGGAGCCGGTCATCGGCTGCCATTCCGGTCCGGGCACCATCGCACTGTTCTATCTCGGCACACAGCGATAACAAAAAGCGTCCCCTCTCCGCGGAGAAGGGACGCTTTTTTTACAGCTTTTCGAGTGCGGCGACCACATCGCGCAGCGCGTGCTTGTCATGATGCGACACCACGGTGTCTGCCAGGTCGAGCAGCTCCTGCTCCGCATTTGCCGGCGCAAACGCATGCGCGGCAACGCGCAGCATAGATGTATCGTTGTAGCTGTCGCCGATCGCGAAAATCCGATCGCGCGACACGCCCATATGTTCTGCGACGCGCAGCACCGCCGCGCCCTTGTCCGCGCCGCGCGCAGTGGTCTCCCAGAACAGCGGATAGGAGGACGACATTTCAAAATCCTCCTGCCACGGACGCACAAAGCGCTGCACCTGCGCAATCAGCGCGGTATCGCCGGTGAAGTTGAGCTTGCACCAGCTTTCACGCGGCAAAATCGTGCGCGGATCGACCTTTTCGGTCGATAGCTGCAGCATGCCGAAGTGTTTTTCCGTCACCTCGCCGAGCTGGGCCACATAGGCGCCGTCCGTGGTGAAGATCTCCACGCCCAGCGTGGGAAACTCCGCCATCACAGCCTCCACCAGATGCAGCGCCTCGCGCGGCAGGCTGTTCTGCTCAATCACCTTGGCCGCGATCGCATCGTACAAAACAGCGCCGTTCATAAAGACGCAGGGTGTGTTAACCGGCAGCTCCATGCAGTATGGCAGCGCAGCGCCCGGCGTGCGCCCGGTCGCGGGTGTAAAATAACCGCCGTTTGCGGTGAAATAATCGAGCGCCTCGCGATTTTCGCGGCTGACAGCGCTGTCACTGTCGAGCAGCGTGCCGTCAAAGTCGCTTGCAAGCAGCATACCTTCAAACCTGTGCTTCATAATTCCTCCCCTAGTCGTTTGAGCACCTCATCAAAATAGTCGGGGCGCGGCGCACGGAAAACCATGCGCTCCCCTGTGCGCGGATGCGTCAGCGTCAATGTGCCCGCGTGCAGGCATTGCCCACCGAGTGACGCAAATCGTTCTTTTTTCGGGCCGTACAGCGGGTCGCCGATGATGGGATGGCCGACCGATGCCATATGGACGCGGATTTGATGCGTTCTTCCGGTTTCCAGCCGGAACGCCATGTGCGTATAGCCGCGATACCGTCCGAGCACGGCAAAATGCGTCACCGCCTGCCGCCCATCGGGTAGGACCGCCATTTTCTTGCGGTCGGCCTTGCTCCGGCCAATCGGCTTGTCGATCGTGCCCTCATCCTCGCGCACCGTACCGCAGACGATTGCCTCGTACGCGCGCTGCGCGGTGTGGGTGGCAATCTGCGCCGCCAGCCCCTGATGCGCCAGATCGTTCTTCGCGACCACCAGCAGTCCGCTTGTGTCCTTGTCAATGCGGTGCACGATGCCCGGGCGCAGCTCGCCGTTGATGCCGGACAGGCTGCTGCCGCAGTGGAACATGAGCGCGTTGACAAGCGTGCCGTCCCAGTTGCCCGCGGCCGGATGCACCACCATACCGCGCGCTTTGTTGAGGACGATGATGTCCCCATCCTCGTACACAATGTCGAGCGGCAGCTCCTGCGCCGTAAGCGCGACAGTGCGCGCTTCGGGCAGCACCACGCGGAGAGACTCGCCGCCTGCCAGCTTGTAGTTCTTCTTGAGCGGCCGACCGTCCGCGGTCACCTGACCGCTCTCGAGCAGATTTTGAATCGCGCTGCGGGTGATTCCCTCAAGCTGCTCGCTTAAATATTTATCCACCCGTTTTCCTGTGTCCTGCGCTGCGGGCTGCAAGGTGTATTCGTTCATGCGGATTCCGCCTTGTCGTGCTGCGCCATGATATAGTAGACGAACAGCGCACCGCCCACGCACACAAACACATCCGCGACATTGAACACCGGAAAGCGGATGAGCCGGAAGTCGAACAAATCGACCACAAAGCCGCGCAGCGCGCGGTCGATCAGGTTGCCGATGGCGCCGCCGGCGATGATATAGAGCGACCACCGCCCGAGCGCGGTGCGCACCATGCCCCTGCGCAGTGCATATACCATTGCGCCGAGCACCACCGCGGTCAGCACAACAAAAAACCAGATTTTATCCTGCAAAATGCTAAATGCGGCACCGCGATTTTCCAGATAGGTCAGATGAAAGACATGTTCAATCACCGGAATCGTGCCCGCCGCTTTGAGCACGGTGGCCGCCCAGTATTTTGTGAGCTGATCGGCTGCAACCATGAGTATGATTGCCAAAATAGGAAGCATAGCGTTTTCTCCGTTTCGGTGTAATAAGCAGCAAGAGGACAGGCGTGCCGCCTGCCCTCTTGTTGAAATCGCAAAATCAGCCTACGACGGTGGCGCAGCGTGCGCACAGGCACGGATGCTTGGCATCCTTGCCCACGGTTGCGGCATGCGTCCAGCAGCGGGCGCACTTTTCGCCCTCGGCGCGTGCGACCTCGACCGTGATACCGCCGAAGTTCTCGCCCGCAAGGCCGGCGCCCTCGCCCTCGGTCACTGCAAGCTCGGAAACGATGCACAGCATCGCGAGATCCTCCCCGCAATTTTGCAGGAACGCCGCGGCATCGGCCGCCGCATGGATCGTGACCTTGGCCTCGAGCGGCTTGCCGATGATTTTCTCGTTGCGCGCCTTTTCAAGCGCCTTGTTGACATCGTCGCGCAGCGCAATCAGGCGCGCCCACTTCTCGGTGTGCGCCTCGTCGAAGCCATATTGCTCCGACGCGGTCGGCATATCGTTGAGCGCAACGTTGCTCAGCTCATCGCCCGCGCGGTGCGGCATCTCCTGCCAGATTTCGTCCGCCGTAAAGCATAGAATCGGGGACAGCATGCGCACAAGCGCATCCAGAATCAGGTACATCACGGTCTGCGCGGAGCGGCGCGCAACGCCCTCGGTCTCATCGCAGTACAGACGGTCTTTAATGACGTCCAGATAGAAGTTCGACATATCCACCACGCAGAAATTATGGATTGCGTGGAACACAACATGGAACTCATAGCGGTCATAGCCGCCGCGCACCCTGGCGATCAGCTCGTCGAGCTTGTAGAGCGCCCAGCGGTCGAGCTCGGGCATGTTGTCATACGCGACCATGTCCGTGGCGGGATCGAAGCCGTTGAGGTTGCCCAGGATATAGCGCGCGGTGTTGCGGATTTTCAGATAATTCTGGGACAGATGCTTCAGCATGTCCTTGGAAATGCGCATATCCTGCCGATAATCAGCCGAAGCGACCCACAGGCGCATCACGTCCGCGCCGTATTCGTTCAGGATATCCTCGGGTGCGATGCCGTTTCCGAGGGATTTCGACATCTTCTGGCGCTCCTCGTCCACGATCATGCCGTGGGTGATGACCGCCTTGTAGGGCGCCTCGCCCTTTGTTGCAATCGAGGTCAGCATCGAGGACTGGAACCAGCCGCGATATTGGTCGTTGCCCTCCAGATAGACATCCGCCGGGAAGTGCAGATAGGGGCGCGCGTCGACAACCGCCGCATGGGACGAGCCGGAGTCAAACCAGACGTCCATGGTATCGGTTTCCTTGTCAAACTGCGTGCCGCCGCATGTGCAGGCAAAGCCTTCCGGCAGAATTTCGGACGCGTCCAGCTCATACCACGCGTTGGAGCCGCGCTCTGCAAACAGCTTCGCGACAATGTCGATCGTGCGCTCGTTGACGATGGGCTCGCCGCAATCCTTGCAGTAGAAAATCGGAATCGGCACGCCCCAGACGCGCTGGCGCGAAATGCACCAGTCGCTGCGCTCCTGAATCATGGAGACCATGCGCTCCTCGCCCCAGCCCGGCAGCCACCGGACCGCGCGGCACGCCTTGACCGCGTCGTCCTTGAGCGCATCGACCGAGCAGAACCACTGCTCCGTCGTGCGGAAGATGATCGGATGCTTGCAGCGCCAGCAGTGCGGATAGGAGTGCTCGATATTCTCGACCGCGAGCAGCGCGTTCTCTGCCTTGAGGTCGTCAAGAATCATCGGGGTTGTCTTTTCGTAGTACATACCGGCATAACGGCCCGCTTCCGCGGTCGCATAGCCCTTGCCGTCAACCGGCACGACGATGGGGATGTTGTACTTCTGGCACACGGTGAAGTCGTCCGCGCCGAAGCCCGGCGCGGTGTGGACGCAGCCGGTACCGGCATCGAGCGTGACATGGTCACCGCAGATGACGACCGACTCGCGGTCCATAATCGGGTGCTTGGTTTTCATCATCTCAAGGTCTGCGCCGAGCAGCGTGCCCAGCACCTCCCACGTGTCCAGGCCCGCCGCCTTCATGACCGCGCCCGTCAGTTCCTTCGCCAGCACGTAGGTTTCCCCGTTCGGCACCCGAACCAGATCGTATTCAAACGAGGGGTTGACCGAAATTGCAAGGTTGCCCGGCAGCGTCCAGGTGGTGGTCGTCCAAATGACGAAATAGACCTTGTCGAGCGCACCCGTCAGCGCGCGCAGCTTGCCGCCGCAATCGTCCGTAACCGCGAACTTTACATAGATCGAGCTGCACGGCTCGTCCTGATACTCGATTTCCGCCTCTGCGAGCGCGGTCTCGTCGTGCGGACACCAATAAACAGGCTTCATGCCCTTATAGATAAAGTCCCGCTTGGCCATTTCACCAAAGACCTTGATCTGCGCTGCCTCATAGTCGTGGGTCAGCGTCAGGTAGGGGTTGTCCCATTCGCCCAGCACGCCCAAACGCTTGAACTGTGTGCGCTGTGTGTTGACATGCTTGCGCGCAAACTCCTCGCACTTGGAGCGAAACTCCGCCGTGGAGACCTTGTCGCGATCCATGCCGTATGCCTTGATCGCCTGACGCTCAATCGGCAGGCCGTGCGTGTCCCAGCCGGGCACATACGGCGCCTGGAAGCCCGCCATGTTCTTGTAGCGGACGATGAAATCCTTGAGAATTTTGTTGAGTGCGTGGCCCATATGCAGGTTGCCGTTTGCATACGGAGGGCCGTCGTGCAGCACGAACAAGGGCTTGCCCTCGTTGCGCTTGATGATATTCTCATACAGCTCGGCTGCCTCCCAGCCCGCCAAAAATGCAGGCTCTCTCTTGGGCAGACCCGCGCGCATGGGGAATGCGGTTGTGGGGAGATTGATGGTTGCGTTGTAATCCTGCGGCATTGTACCGTTTCCGTCCTTTCGCTGTTTCTCTATCCTGATGGTTTTATCTATCATTTTCCGGGGAATAGTCTGTGCCAAATTTGAGCTCGCCAAAGCTGAAGTCCGACTTGCCGCCGTTCGCCTTGGTCTGGCTGTCACGCATCGTGACCTCCATCATTTTGACCTTCATCCCATCCTCGCCCTGCTGCTGATCCATAAATTTGCGGATATCCTCGGGGATTGTATATTCCTTCGCGTCGCTTTTGGGGTCGGCATCGGCTTCGCGGCCGAGATCGCGCGTATCTTCGAGCGTCTTGGGTGCTGCCGCGGCTTGAGCGGCGACCGGTGCGCTTTCGGTCTTGAGTGCTTCGCTTGCGGATAATGTCACCAGTCCCTTGAGCTGCTCCTCGTAATAGGCGGTCAGCTTGGTGAGGAAAGCGGAGCAGCCCTGCTTTGCCTCCTTGAGGCGCAGCTCTTCCGCCGCAACCTGCTGTTCATAGGATGCAAGCTTGGCTTCGTATTCGGTTTGCGTGCGTGCCAATACCTCTTTTTGCTCCGCCCGCGCGCGGGTCATGGTCTCCTCCGCTTCGAGCTTTGCCTTGTCGATGGTTTCCTGTGCAATATTCTGCGCGGAGACCAGCGCGCGGCGCATACCTTCCTCGACGCTGCGGTATTCCTCGATCTTGTCGACCAGAACCTTCATTTTGGACTTGAGCGCGGCGTTCTCTTTTTGCAGCGCGGCATAGTCCTCGGTCATCTGCTCGACGAACTCATCGACAGATTTCATATCATAGCCGCCAAATACGGCCTTTTCAAAGCTCATCGCCTGAATTTCCTGCACCGTAAGCATAGTTTATATTCTCCCCTCCGGTTCATAAAACGTAATTCGCCGGTCACGCTTTTTAAATACGGTAAAATGGTCGGGGATGTCCCCGACCACCTAGCCAAGTCTTGTTTCCGTTATAGCTGATACAACAGGCCTTGCAGCATTTCCAGCACGAGAAATGCACACAGGAACGAAATGTCGATCGGCATCGCGCGAACAAATTCGAAGCGGCCCAGCAGCGCGCGAAACGGCATGATGATCGGTTCTGTAATCTCATACAGAAACGTGCCCAGCTTGGAGCCCTGCGCCTGCGGAAACCAGGATAGGATTGCGCGCGCGAACAGCAAAAACTCCAGAAGCCGAATCAAAGACGTTGCAAGTGCGGTAATGATACTAGACAATCTTACTCCCTCTCAGCCGGGTGCCTTAAAAATACAGGCCGTTGCTCTCGAGCTCATCGATCAGATCGCCGAGAATGTCAACGTTATAGGGCGTAATGATGTAGGTGCTGTTTGCAACCTTTTTGATTTTTCCCTCGTTTGCATAGGCGACACCGCTCAGGAAGTCGACCAGCCGGCGCGCAACATCCTTGTTCGTCTGCTCCAGGTTGAGCACAACCGTGCGCTTTTCCTTGAGGTGGTCTGCGATTTCGGCCGCGTTTTCAAAACGATCCGGCTTGACCAGCACGACGGCAAGCTGCGTCGTCGCGTTGATGTTGACGACCTTGTTGTTCTTTCGCGCGCCTGTATCTGTGGTATATCCCAGAGAGGCCTCGGGCGCAGGTGTCTGCGCCTGCTTCGGGATGAACTCCTCGTAATCGTCCTCGGCATCCTCACCCTTGACCCAATCAATGAACGTTTTGATAGAACCCATTTTATTATTCCTCCCAGTTGATTGCTTCACCAGTATTCGGAATCATCCGGAGCCGCGCATATCGGAAGCTTATGTATACTGCCGCGCGCCGAAGACTGCGCTGCCCACGCGCACCATTGTTGCGCCGCAGGCGATTGCATCCTCGTAGTCACTGCTCATTCCCATGGATAAAACACGTATATCTGTATTATCGTATTTTTTCGCGGCTATGTCAACAAAGAGTTGATGCATTGCCCGAAAATACCCGATATTTTTTCCCTCTTTGTCCGCGACAGGCGGAATCGCCATGAGTCCGCGCACGCACACCGCGGGTTCCGCCGCCAGAATGCGCACGGCCTCCTCCGCCTCCTCCGGCGCAAAACCGTCCTTGGAGGCCTCCGCGCCGATATTGACCTCAATCAGAATATCCTGCCGCACGCCGCGCTTTGCCGCCTCTTTTGCAATCGCCTGCCCGAGCCGTATCGAGCCGACCGATTGGATGAGCGCGACCTTGCCGATGAGATATTTCACCTTGTTCGTTTGCAGCGTGCCGATGAAGTGCAGCGGCTTGCCCTCGTACGCGTGCTCATCGTATTTTGCGAGCAGCTCCTGCACGCGGTTCTCCCCCGCCACGTCGATGCCGCAAGCGAGCGCCGCGCGCACACGCTCGGCATCGTTCATCTTCGTCGCAGCGACGAGGGTAATGTCCTCGGGCGCACGGCCGGCGCGCTGCGCGGCGCTCGCGATCTTTTCCCGGATCACGCGCACGTTTTCTGCAATCACTTGTCTTTCTTGTTCTGTCATTTCTTTACAACCTTCTTATCTTCCAAGCCGCGCGCCTTCACAATGATGTTATCCTGCACCACAACGCCGGCATTCGCCGTGTTCCCCTGCTCAATGACATAGTAGGAGTCGCCCTCATAGAGCGGCACGATTTCCTTAAAGCGGCTGACCGAGCCGCTGAGGGTGTAGACGCCGAGCGTGCTGCCCTGCGTGCGAATGGCGTCCTTGGGTATTTTGATGCCGGTATAGGAGCCGCGGATGATGTCGGCCACCTGCTGCCGCATCGACACAAGCTCGCTGTCAAACACCGCGCCCTTGAAAAGCAGCAGCGTTTTGTCTCCGGTTTGCTGCGGACGGATCGCCTCGAGCGTGACCGGCACGTCTTCCGCGCGCTGCGCAAAGCGCAGCGCGTAGGTGTGTCCGGCTTTGAAAGCCTGCGCTTCGCTCCGGTCTACGACCGCGCCGAAATGCCAGTAAAATCCGCATACGATCTTGCCGAGCGCCTGGGTGTCCGGCGCGGCAGGGGCGGCGAGCTTTGCGCTGAAGGTGTCCGCATCGAGCTTGTCCAGCAAATCTGTCGTCAGCACGGTTTCGTACCCGTCGACCGCGCCGGAAAAATAGCCGCCGCTCGGCGCGGCAATGACCGTGGTGCGCGTGCTCATCGTGTCCTGTAGCGCGGCCTGCTGCTGCCGCAGCGCGTCCAGCTCGCTTTGCAGGGTTGCGGGATCTTGTCCGCCCGCGGCGCGGCGCAGCACCAGCTGCCGCAGTGCCGCGGAGCTGTCACCAAGGCCGGTCATGCTGCCCTGTCCGGTTTGCGCGGCAAGCGTTTGCATCCGCATCGCGATGAGCTGGTCGAGCTTGCCCACATCCGACAGCTCTCCTGCGGAGCGCAGCGCCGTTTGCAGCAGCGCAATCTGCGCATTCAGCGCGGACAGCTTGCGGTTATTTTCGAGCGCGGCCTGGTCGGCATATTCGATGGCAAGCTGGGAGCCGACGTGCACGCGCTCTCCGCTGTTTGCGACATACTCGACCGTGTCGCCCGTCGCGCCCGCGACGATTTGCTCCTCGCGGATGAAGCAGCCCGTCGCCGTCAGGGCGTCGTCAACCGTCACGCGCGTTGCGTGCACGGTTTCGATGTTGCCCGACAGCGCGCTATAAACCTGTCCCGCAAAATAGAGCAGCGCCGCGCCCGCAAACGCGAACACCAAGCGGCTGCCGCCCGTCATCCGCCGCTTTTTTGTAAGATGTTTGCCGCTCTTTTTGCCCATACTGCCTCACTTCATTCGTTCTGCACGCGCTCACCCCGCTTGAGCGGAAAATCGATGCGCCGCTGCGGGATCATCGTGGAAATCGCATGCTTATAAATCATCTGCTGCTTGCCCTCGCTCTCAAGCAGCACCACAAAGCTGTCAAATCCGCGTATCGTGCCGCGCATTTGGAAGCCGTTCGTCAAAAACAGGGTGACAATTTGCCCCTGCTGACGCGCAATATTTAAAAAACTGTCCTGTAAATTCATTTCGTTACGCACGGTGATTCCTCCATAATATTCCAAATTATAGAGATATCATACACCCTGCGCGTCCAAATATTCTGTCGCATTTTGTAATAGCTGCGCAAACGGCGTATCTTCATTATAGTAGATCCAGTGGATTCTGTCATCCCTCTTGAGCCAAGTAAGCTGCCGTTTCGCATAATTCCTTGTGCGGCGCTGGAGCACCTGCACGCAGTTTTCCAGGCTGTCCCTGCCCTCCAAATAGTCGCTGAGCTCCTTGTAGCCGATCGCCTGTCCCGCTGTTCCGGTCAGCTTGCCCGCGCCGTGCAGCGCGCGCGCCTCGTCCAGCAGGCCCTGCTCGAGCATGCTGTCCACACGCGCGTCGATGCGGCGATACAGCGTTTCGCGCGACTGCGGGCACACCCCGATGATGCTTGCCCGATATTTCGGCGCGGGGCGCTTGTGCAGCGCGTTAAATGTGTCGAGCGTCATGCCGGTCTGCCGGTAGACCTCAAGCGCGCGAATGACGCGTTTGACGTTGTTCGGGTGCAGCCGCGCCGCGCCCGCGGGATCGACCTGCCGCAATAGCTCGTGCACATAATCCACGCCGTGCGTATCGGCGAGCCGGCGCAGCTCGCGCCGGGTTTCGCTGTCCGCCTCGTCGCCCGAAAAGGTGCTGCACTCGATGAGCGCATCCATATAGAGCGACGTGCCGCCCGCGACAACCGGAATTTTTCCCTGCGCGAGCAGGTTCTGCGCGCAGGCATCCGCCAATTCGACGAACCGCGCGACCGAAAACGGCTCCTCCGGCTCGAGGATGTCGATCAAATGATGGGACACGCCCTGCCGCTCCTGCTCGGTGGGCTTGGCCGTGCCGATGTTCATGCCGCGATAGACCTGCATGGAATCCGCCGAAATAATGTCTGTGCCGCGCTGCTTTGCCAGCGCGACCGATAGCGCGGTCTTGCCGCTTGCGGTCGGTCCCGCAACGCAGATGAGTCGGTTTTGCATCATGTTCACTCCTGTTTACTGGTTGACGCGTTTAAACAGCTTGTCAAGCTCATACCGTGTCAGGCGCACCATGACCGGACGTCCGTGCGGGCAGCTCGACACCGCGGGATCGGCGAGCACGCGGTCGCACACGCTTTGCAGCTCGGGCAGCGCCGAGCTGCTGCCCGCCTTGATTGCCGCCTTGCACGCGACCGTGTGTATGAGATCGTCAAAGCGTTCGCTCGCCGCCGAGCGGCTTGTCATGAGCCGCGCCGCAATTTCGGACAGCACCGCGGAAATGTCCGCGCTGTCGAGGTAGGCAGGCGCACCGCGCACGGCAAAGCTGCCGCTGCCAAACGGCTCCAAGTCAAAGCCCGCCGCGCGCACCTCGTCCAGATGCTCGGTCAACGCGGCGCTCTCGGTTGCGCTCGGCTCGACCACAACGGGCGTAAGCAGCCGCTGCTGCGGAATCTCGGTTGTTTCGCGCAGCTTGTTAAACAGCATGCGCTCGTGCGCCGCGTGCTTGTCGATGAGCAGCATGCCCTGCGCGTCCTCCGCCACGATGTAGGTGTGGAACGCTTCCCCGATCACGCGTGCGCCGCTTGCAAGCGGTGTCGTCCGGATTTCCTCCGCCGCTTCGCGCACATCCGGCGGTATCGTGTGGCGCGCGCTTTCGCTCGTGCGCAGGTGCAGCGCAGACGGCTGGTGCAGCGCGCACGGCGGCGCGTCCTCCTCGAAATCATCGCACGCGATATGCGGCTGATAGCGCGCTATAGGGGCGGGTGCACGGGGCGGCAACTCCATCGCCGCAGCACCCGCGGGCGGGTCGGCTTCCGGCACCGCTTGCGCGGACAGGGGCGCTTTTTCATACGGCAGCGGCGCGACCGGCACCACGAGCTGCTGCTGATGCGGTGTAAGGTTATCTTCCTTTACAGCCTGTAGCTTTTCGCGTATTTCCGGCACATTATCGTCTTTTTGAAGCGTATTCTTGCACGCGATATAAATCACTTCAAAAACCGGCTTTTCCTGTGCGAATTTGATCTCGGTCTTTGCCGGATGCACGTTGACATCCACGCCGCCGAGCGGCACCGTGAGAAACAGCGCGCAGCTCGGGTACTTTCCCGTGATAATGCGGTTGCGGTACGATTCCTCGAGCGCCGCCTGCATCGTGCGGTTTTTGATATAGCGGCCGTTCACGAAAAAGTGCTGCATGCTGCGCGTCGGACGGCCTGCGTGCGGCTTTGTGATGTAGCCCCACACGGTCAGGTTGTCGCGCGTCAGCGGCTCAAGCGCGAGCAGATCCTCCGTCCGCTCGCGCCCAAACACACCGAACACCGGTGTCATCAGCTTGCCGTCACCCGCCGAGCAGAACACCTGCTTGCCGTCGCGGATGAGTGTCACGGCGATTTCAGGGTGGGACAGCGCGGCATGCTGCACGACACCCAGCACATAGCCCGCCTCGGTGAAATCCTTTTTGAGGAATTTCATGCGCGCAGGTGTGTTGAAGAACAAATCGCGAATGACGAGCGTCGTGCCCTCCGGGCAGCCCGCCTCCTCATTCTCCGTAATCGTGCCCGCTTCCAAATGCAGATGTGTCCCTGCGAGCGCGCCGCGCTGCTTTGTCAGCAGATCGATGCGCGAAACCGCCGCAATCGCCGCGAGCGCTTCTCCGCGAAAGCCCAGCGTGCCGATCGCGGTGAGATCCGCTTCGGTACGCAGCTTGCTTGTCGCGTGACGGCGAAACGCGACCGGCGCCTCCCCGGGGGCAATGCCGCAGCCGTCATCCGCGATGCGCAGATAGGTTACACCGCCGTTTTCAATTTCGACCGTGATGCGCGTTGCGCCCGCGTCAATCGCATTTTCGACCAGTTCCTTTACGACGGACGCGGGACGTTCGACGACCTCGCCCGCCGCAATCAAATCCGCCAGATGCGGCGATAATTCCTGAATGAAAGCCACGCTGTCACCTCCCGTACTCAGACCAGTTTTTTCAGCTCATAGAGCGCGTTGAGCGCTTCAATCGGGGTCATGGTATCGACCTGCATCGCGCGCAGCCGCTCCCCGACGCGGTCGTTGCCCAAATCGAGCATTGTGATTTGGGGTGTTTCCTCCTCGTCGATGGCGTGCACCTCGATTTTGGGCGCGTTGCGCTCCAAATCCGCAAGAATGCTCTTGGCGCGCCGAATCACCGGCCCCGGCACGCCCGCGAGCTTCGCGACCTCGATGCCGTAGCTGTCATCCGCGCCGCCGCGCACGATTTTGCGCAAAAATGTGATGTCGTCCCCGCGCTTTTTGACCGCGATATTATAGTTCTGCACGCCTGCAACCAGGGTTTCGAGCGCGGTCAGCTCGTGATAATGGGTCGCGAACAGCATGCGTGCGCCGATTTTCTTTTTGTCAGTCGCGTACTCAACGACCGCGCGCGCAATCGACATCCCGTCGTAGGTCGATGTGCCGCGCCCGATTTCATCGAGGATGAGCAGGCTGTTCGGCGTCGCGTTTTTGAGAATGTCCGCGACCTCGGTCATCTCGACCATAAAGGTCGACTGTCCGCTTGCCAGATCGTCCGACGCACCCACGCGCGTAAACACGCGGTCGACCACGCCGATCTGCGCGCTTGCGGCAGGCACATAAGAGCCCATCTGCGCGAGAATCGTGATGAGCGCAACCTGCCGCATATACGTCGATTTTCCGGCCATATTGGGGCCTGTGATGATGGCGCAGCGGTTGTCTCCGCCGTCGAGCAGCGTGTCGTTCGGCACGAACAGGTTGTTTTCAATCACCTTTTCGACGACCGGATGCCGCCCGTCCCGGATGTGAATACGGCTGGAAAAATCCATATCCGGGCAGGTATAGCGATTTTCCTGCGCCAGCTCGGCGAGCGCACACAGCACATCAAGGTGCGCCAGCGACTGCGCGGTGCGCTGGATGCGGTGCACCTGCGCGGCGGTCTTTTCGCGCACCTCGGTGAACAGCTCGTACTCGAGCGCGGTCAGCTTGTCCTGCGCGCCGAGCACAGTGCTCTCGTACTGTTTCAGCTCTTCCGTGATGTACCGTTCGCAGTTTGCGAGCGTCTGCTTGCGGATATAGTGTGCGGGCACTGCGCCGCTGTTTGCGCGGGAAACCTCGATATAATAGCCGAACACGCGGTTATATCCGATTTTTAGCGTTTTGATTCCCGTGCTTTCGCGTTCGCGCTGCTCAATTTCCGCAATTTTGCCCTTGCCGCCCTTCGCGAGGTCGCGCAGCTCGTCCACCGCGCTGCTGTATCCCGCGCGGATAAAGCCGCCCTCGCGCACGGTCATCGGCGGTTCATCGATGATGGCCGCGTCGATGAGCAGGCGCACGTCCTGCAGCAAGTCGATGCGCTCGGTCAGTTCGCGCAGCAGCGCCCCGCCGAACAGTCCCGCCGCCTGACGGAGCGCGGGCAGCCGCTCCATCGTCGCAAGCAGCGCGCGCAGGTCGCGGCAGTTTGCCGTGCCGTACACGGTGCGCCCGATCAGACGCTCCATGTCAAAGATTTTTTTGAGCTCGTCGGTGAGTGCGCTGCGCCCGACCACATCCCCGAGCAAGGCGCCGATCGCGTCCTGCCGTTTTTTGATGTGGATGGGGTTGAGCAGCGGCTTTTCCAGCCACTGGCGGATCAGGCGCGAACCCATCGCGGTCTGGGTGCGGTCGATGACCCACAAAAGTGAGCCTTTCTTCTCCTTTGTGCGCATGGTTTCGCACAGCTCTAGGTTGCGCCGCGCGGTCAGATCCAGCTCCATAAACTGCCCCTGCCGGTACACCTGCAGCGCGTTCAGATTGCCAAGGCTGCTGCGCTGCGTGTCACGCAGATAGCGCAGCAAGCCGCCGATGCAGCGCTCGAGCACCGGTATGCCCTCCAGCCCTGCCGCGGCAAAATCCGCGATGCCGAACCGCTCCGCGATTTGCGCATGCGCGGTTTCGTAATCGAATGCCCGCTCGGGCAGCGGCTCTATGTTGCACTCCAGACGTTCGCGCAGAAACAGCACCAGCTCTTCGCTTTGCACCGCGCCGCCGCCGAGCAGCGCTTCGCGCGGCACAAACCGCCCCAGCTCGCTCAGTAGCTCGCGCATGGATGCCGCGCCGGACAGCGCGGTTGCGTGCACCTCGCCCGTGGAAATATCCGCAAAGCATACACCTGCGTCCTGACCGTCCAGAAACACACACGCGAGGAAGTTGTTGCGGCTTTCATCGAGCATGGACGCTTCGATGACCGTGCCCGGCGTGATCATGCGCACGATTTCGCGCTTGACCAGCCCCTTTGCGGTTTTGGGGTCCTCGACCTGTTCGCAGATTGCGACCTTGTAACCGTTTCGCACCAGACGCGCGATGTAGGCCTCCGCGCTGTGGTAGGGCACGCCGCACATCGGCGCGCGCTCATCCTGTCCGCATTCGCGGCCGGTCAGCGTCAGCTCCAGCTCGCGCGACGCGAGCTTGGCATCCTCAAAGAACATTTCGTAGAAGTCGCCCAGCCGATAGAACAGAATATAGTCCTTATATTGATTTTTAATATCAAAGTACTGCCGCATCATGGGCGTAAATTCCGCCATATCCGTCTCCCGTATCTGTTATGTGGCCGACCCGCGCACTTCCCTGCCGTACAGGCTGCGCAGCGCGGCTTTCTCAATCACAATTTCCGCAAACGATCCGATTTGCAGCCCCTCCCCCGCGCAATATACGAGCAGACCGCCGTCTGTGCGCGCGGTGAACGGATATTCCGCGTGGCGGCTTTCCCCGTCAACCAGCACGCGCATGCGCTTGCCCTGACGCGCCCTCATGCGCGGCTCGGCGCAGGCATCCTGCGTGCGCAGCAGCTCTTCAAAGCGCGCCTGCTTCACGTCGTGCGGTGTATCATCCGGATATTCCGCCGCGGGCGTGCCGCTGCGCTTGGAATACTGGAAGGTGTAGAGCATATCGAAGCAAACCTCGCGCACAAGCGCAAGCGTTTGCTCAAAATCCTGCGCATTTTCGCCCGGAAAACCGACGATAATATCGCTTGATAACGTGATTTCCGGCATTTTTTCGCGCGCGTAGGCAATCAGCCCGCGATACTGCTGCGCGGTGTAGCCGCGGTTCATGCGGCGCAGAATCTCGTCGCTGCCCGACTGAAACGGCAGATGAAGCTGCTTTGCGACCTTGTCGCACGCCGCCATCGTGTCAAGCAGCTTGTGCGAAGCGTCCTTTGGATGGCTTGTCATAAAGCGCAGCGTAAAATCGCCCTCGACCGCGTTTAAACGGCGCAGCAAATCGGAAAAGTCGATGTCCTGCGCCAAATCCTTGCCGTAGGAGTTGACATTCTGCCCAAGCAGCGTAATATCGCGATAACCCTCGCGGATGAGCGCGCGCATCTCGGCTTCGATGTCCTCGGGCATACGGCTGCGCTCCCGTCCGCGCACATGGGGCACAATGCAGTAGGTGCAGAAATTGTTGCAGCCGTACATGATGGAAAGCCACGCGTGCACCTTGCCGTCGCGCAGCACGGGCAGCCCCTCCGCGATTTCGCCCGCCGCATCGCCCGAAATATCGAACACGCGCTTGTCTCCGGTCATCGTGCGGTACAGCAGCTCGGGAAAGCGCCAAAGCGCGTGCGTGCCGAACACCAGATCCACCTGCGGATAGCTCTTTTTGATTTTTTCCGTCATGTGCTCCTGCTGCACCATGCAGCCGCACATCGCGATGATGAGATCGGGGTTGTTTTTCTTGAGATGCGCCATCGAACCGATCGTGCCGAGCACACGGTTCTCCGCGTTTTCGCGCACCGCGCAGGTGTTGACGACAATGATGTCCGCCTCCTGCGCGCTGTCCGCCTTGGCATATCCCATGTCGTGCAGCATGCCGGCCAGGCGCTGTGTGTCCGCCTCATTCTGCTGGCAGCCATAGGTCGCGGTGAACGCGCGGCGCTCTCTGCCGCGCTGCATGTGCGCGATAAAGTCGATAAATTCAAGCTGATGCCGGATCTGCTCCTGTGGCACGGCACGGCTGTTTGTCATATTTGCTTGCTCCTTTGTGTGTTATCGAAATGCCTGCATATCCTCGGTATAGACTGCAAGCCGGTGATAGGCGACATCCGGCGTGTGATACTCCGGATGATATAAATTCATCGCCTTGGTGATATATTCCGGGCTTAAATTGTTGTTTCCCGCCGCCGTGACGACGAATACGGTCACGGTGTTTCCCTGCTGATCGGCTGTGAGCTCGCGCATGAGCTCGCGCATATTAACCGTCTTTTCGCCGCGCTTGGAGCGCTTGACGATCTCAACACTCTCGCGTGCAAAGAGCGCGCGCAGCGCCTCGGCAAAGTCCTGCGCCTCGCCGTTTTCAAAGGTGTAGGTGATGCGGTATTTTGAGTAGGCGATCTCCGCCAGCTTGCGGCCGCCGTCCGCCAGCGGATAAATTTCAATCGCGCGCAGCCCCTCGGGGAATGCGCCGTTGAGCGCTTCGACCGCGCCTGGCGGTACGCTCTCGCTCATCAGATTGAAGTCAAGGAACTCATATTCGCCGGAAAAGCCGGTGGACAGCGGCAGCGCGACCGATACATAGGCGTGCTGATTAAAGCCCTCGGTGAACCACAGGGGCATGTCGCAGCGCGCCATCGAGCGCTGCATCGCACTCATCAGATCGAGGTGGGAGATGTACTTTGCGCGCCCCTCTTTGGCGAATTTCATGCGGGCCTTAAACATGGCAGGCACCTCCCTCAAGCAGCTTGGACGCGCCGCAGCCGGCGCATTTTGTCATGCAGTCCGGCGTCGGCTCAGCGCGGCGCGAGCGCTCCCACTCGCGAATGAGGTGCTCCTTATCCGTGCCGCAGCCGATGTGATCCCACGGGAACAGCTCGTCCAGCGGACGCTGCCGCGCGCTGTAAAACAGCGGATCGAGTCCGCAGGCCGCGAACGCCTCGTTCCATTTTTCGAGCGAAAACAGCGAGTCCCATCCGTCAAATACGCAGCCGTTTTTCCACGCGGTGTAGATTGCTGCGCCCTGCCGGCGGTCGCCGCGCGCAAACGCGCCCTCCAGCACCGAGGTCTTGGCATCGTGCCAGTTGTAGGTGACGTTCTTCGTTTTCATAATCCGCTTCATATATTCCTGCTTGCCCGCCAGCATTTCGAGCGTGTTCTGCGCGTCCCACTGGAAGGGTGTCTGCGGCTTGGGAACAAAGCACGAGGCGGAAGCCGTGATGCGCACACCGCGCCCCCGGTTTTCGGTCGTGGTGCGCCACAGGTACGCAATCCGCTTGCACAGCTCGGCAATCCCGTCGAGGTCCTCCGAGGTCTCGGTCGGCAGGCCGATCATGAAGTACAGCTTGAGGTTATTCCAGCCGCCGCGAAACGCGATTTCGCACGCACGCATGAGGTCGTCCTCGGCGAGATTTTTGTTGATAACGTCGCGCAGCCGCGCGGAGCCCGCCTCGGGCGCGAAGGTCAGTCCGCTTTTGCGCACCTTTTGCACGCGCTCCATGAGCTCCGCGTTGAAGCTGTCCGCGCGCAGTGAGGGCAGCGACAGGCTGATGTGGCGCGGCTCGCAATAATCGAGCATTTCGTTTGTGAGCATGCTCAGCTCGCCGTAGTCGCTTGTGGACAGCGACGACAGCGAAATTTCCTCATAGCCCGAATTTTTGAGCACCGCCTCCGCCTGCTTGCGCAGCACCTCGGGGGTCTTGGTGCGCAGCGGCCGATAGGTGTGCCCCGCCTGACAGAAGCGGCAGCCGCGCGGACAGCCGCGAAACAGCTCGATCATCGCGCGGTCGAACACGATGTCGGTCGACGGCACAACGAAGGATTCCGGATAGTACATGGTGTCGAGATCGGCAACGATGCGCTTTTGCACGAGCGCAGGCGCGCCGTCGCGCGGAGTTACGGACGCGACCGTGCCGTCCTCGTGGTACGCAACATCGTACAGTGAGGGTACGTACATGCCCTGAATATTCGCCGCTTCGCGCAGGAACCGCTCTTTGCTCCAATTTTCGCCCTTCGCGCGGCGGTAAATCCGAATGAGGTCGATCAGGATCTCCTCGCCGTCCCCAATCATAAAGAGGTCGATAAAATCACACATCGGCTCGGGGTTGTACGCACATGGGCCGCCTGCCACGACTATATTGTGCAGACCTGTGCGCTCGGAGGCGTGCACCGGCACACCCGCCAGATCAAGCATATTGAGGATGTTCGTAAAGGACAGCTCATACTGCAGTGTAAACCCCAGAATGTCGAATGCGGACAGCGCGTCTCCGCTTTCCAGTCCGTACAGGGGAATATCCGCCGCACGCATTTCCTTTTCCATATCCACCCACGGCGCAAACGCGCGCTCGCACCATACACCCTCCTGTGCGTTGAGCAGCCCGTAGATGATGCGCGAGCCCAGATGCGACATCCCGACCTCGTAGGTGTCGGGAAAGCACATGGCAAAACGCAGATCGACGTTTTTTATATCTTTATGAACCGATCCCCATTCGCCGCCGACGTAGCGCGCCGGTTTTTGCACATGGGGCAAAATCCGTTCAAGTTTTGGATGTAGCATGACATTCCTCCTGATTCTGATGCGAATTCTTATACCGTTTTATTATAGCACGAAATCTGTATGTTTTGAAAGAAGCGTGCGGAATTTTTCACAAAACCGCAGCGCCTGTAAGTGTGTAATTTTTAACTAAGTTGCATGAAAAATCTATGCACAACTATTTTATTTGTCAAGGTATCGAGATACTTTGTTTAAAACATATAAAATCTATATAATACAGCGTAAAAAAGGAGGGATTTGCCATGCTGTTATCAACTGTTGCGCACAACATCAGGCATCGCCGCCGGACGCAGACTGTTTCACTCGAGCAGTGCTGTCGCGGCAGCGGCTTGTCTGAGGCTGAGTGGAGACAGGCCGAACGGGGCAGCAACCTGACGCTGGCACAGCTTTGCATTGTTGCAGATGTGCTCCAATGCGCGCCTCATCAGCTATTGGACGAGGGCTATGCCGAGCCGGACTACACCTTAATTGAGCGCTGCATCCCGCATTTCATGCCCGATTGCGCCGAAACCAACGCCTGCTTCGCCTTTGATACCGCCTGTCGTGACCTGTTGCAGACCTGCACCTTGTACGATGTGCAATGCGCCGGCTACGGCTGCAGCGCCACCTATGACATCTGCGAAACCCCTCGCCCAAAAGGCATGAGCTACGGCATTCATGCCACCTATCTTTCCGATTACGGAAGCATGTCGTACAGCGCGCCCGATGTATGCCCCAATCGCTCCGAGCTTGAACGGTTTGTACGCCTTTTGAATCTCAAGCAGCCCTCTCGCCTGCACTTTCACGATTTGATTGAGGACTTTACCCGAGGCTATAAAATGCTGTAACAGGGTTGCCACCGGCGCAAAAATGTGCTACATTGATGACGGAGGGGGTGCATCATGTCCGCATTTTCAAACTGCGATTCCTGCATGTATCAGGAATATAATGAGGAACTTGACGCATACGAATGTCTTGCTTATTTTGATGAGGACGAATTTCATCGGCTGATGAGCGCGCCCGCGCGCGCCTGTCCCTATTATCGCCCGGGTGACGATTATGCCATCGTCCGCAAGCAAAACTAATTCGATATGCTTTTGCGCGTTCAATAAAACATTGGGCGCGCTTCTCATTTTTCGGGCATCTTCGTCATTTTATCTGCGAAAAAGATTTATTTTCGTGAATTTCGATGAATTTTGTTTTTGTACTGTTGTATGGACATCACACAGCAGGGCATACTAATCACGTTCCACCCGTTTTCATCGAAAGGAGCGTCCGATTTATGCAGCGTAAGAAAGATTTTCCGCGATATGATGATTTGCAGCACATTGATTCCGGCGCGGTTCGCCGCGATCCCGTGCAGCGCGCGCCGATGAGCGATCCGTCCGCAACGGCCTACACCGAAATGTATTGCGCGCCCACGCAGGCCGTCGAGCCTGCGCCGCAGCCCAAGCGTCACTAGGATCTCAATCGTTTTTGCAGAAAAAGCTCCCGCCGATTGGCGGGAGCTTTTGTGTTGCCGAAGGGGCTTACTGGTGCGCTTCGATGTAGTTGACGATGTCGCCGATTGTGCTCATCTTCATCGCTTCCTCATCGGAAATCGCAATACCGAAATTCTCCTCGAGATCCATCATCAGCTCGACAACATCGAGGGAGTCCGCCTTGAGGTCTTCCTTGATGTTGGTGTCCATGGTCATAGTGGACGCTTCCGCATCAAACTTCTCCGCGAGCAGGTCGCAAATCTTTTCAAACATGGGTATAGTCTCCTTTTACCTTTTAAAATAGTTATACTTCGTTGAAAACTCCGATTTTACGGAATTTTTCATACCTTTTTTGCAGCAGCTGATCGGTTGGCAGCGCCTGTAGCTGGGGAATCACCTCGGACAGTGCTTTTTTGACGTTGCGCAGCATCGCCGCGCCCGTGCCCTCTGAAATAATCTCTTCGATGACGCCGAAGCGCATCAAATCCTCCGCAGTGATGCGCAGCCGCTCGGCAGCTTCCAGCTCGCGGGAGGCATCCTTCCACAAGATAGACGCCGCGCCGCGCGGAGAAATGACCGAATAGATCGCGTTTTCCAGCATCATCACACGGTCTGCCACAGCCAGCGCGATGGCCCCGCCCGATCCGCCCTCGCCGGTGATGATGGACACGACCGGCGTGCGCAGATTCATAAACTCTGCCAGATTGCGTGCAATGGCTTCGCCCTGGCCGCGCTCCTCCGCCCCAACGCCGCAAAAGGCGCCCGAGGTGTCGACGAAGCAAATGACCGGGCGGCGGAATTTTTCCGCCTGTTTGGCAAGGCGCAGCGACTTGCGATAGCCCTCGGGGTGGGGCATGCCGAAATTCGACGCAAGGTTTTGTTCGGTCGTCTTGCCCTTACGGTGTCCGATGACCGTGACCGGCTGTCCGGACAGCGTGCCGATTCCGCCGCAAATCGCGGCATCCTCGGCAAAATAGCGGTCGCCGTGCAGCTCGACAAAATCATCGAACACGGCGGCAATATAGTCGTCAATGGTGGGGCGCTTGGGGTCATGGATGACGCGCATGCGCTCCGCTACGGGTAATTTACTCATGCGTATCCCTACTTTCTTGCTTTCGGGCGCTCGTGCAAACGGAGGATCTGCTCGAGCGTGCGCTTCATCTGATTCCTGGGGACTATTTTATCACAAAAGCCATGCTCTTGCAAGAACTCTGCGGACTGAAAATCCGCGGGCAGCGTTTCCCCAATCGTGCCCTCGATGACGCGCCGCCCCGCAAAGCCCACAGTCGCGCGCGGCTCTGCAAGAATGATGTCGCCCAGGCTCGCAAAGCTCGCGGTCACGCCGCCCGTGGTCGGGTCGGTCAGCACGGTGAGATAGAGCAGCCCCTCTTGGGAATGACGCGCGACTGCCGCCGACACCTTGGCCATTTGCATCAGGGAAATAATCCCCTCCTGCATGCGCGCGCCGCCGGACGCGGTAAAGAGCACGACGGGCAGCTCGCGCGCAGTGGCATACTCAAACAGGCGCGTCAGCTTTTCACCGACCACGCTGCCCATGGATGCCATGAGAAAATGGCTGTCCATCACACCCAGACAGACCTTTCTGCCGCCGATGGTGCACACACCGGTGGTGACAGCCTCGCGCATGCTGGTTTTTTCCTGCAAGGTTCGGATTTTGTCCTCGTATCCGTCAAATTCAAGCGGATTCACCGTTTCAAGGTTGCCCCAAAGCTCCTTAAAGCTGTCCTTATCCGCCGTCAGCTTGATGCGGGTGCGCGCGAACAGACGGCCGTACAGTCCGCATGACGGACAGACGTACAGGTTGCGCCCGTAGTTTTTCGCGGTCAGTGCCGTGCCGCAGTGCTTGCAGGTGATGACCGGCTCCTCCGGCGGCTCCCCCTGCTTCATCTGCATCGAGCTGTCCCGCGTTTTTTTGAATAAGTCGATCAGCAAAATAATCCCTCCTCAGACGTTTCGGCCGCGTTCAGCGGTCAAAATCGCCGTTCGCGATGGAATTTGTATTGAAATCGCCGCGCACGAATGCATCCGACTGCAAAATCTTCATTTGATAATCCGTGCTCGTGATGACACCCTCAAACAGCAGCTCCGCAAGCGCGCGACGCATGCGCGCAATCGCCTGATGGCGGTCGCGTCCCTGCACGATGAGCTTGCCGATCATGCTGTCATAGTACGGCGGAATGGTGTAGCCCTGATAAGCCGCGGTATCGACGCGCACGCCCGCACCGCCCGGCAGATGCATGGAAACAATCGTGCCCGGACTGGGCGCAAACCCGCGCGCGGAATCCTCCGCGCAGATGCGGCATTCGATCGCGTGCCCGTGCAGGAAAAGCTGCTCCTGCCGAAAGGAAATCGGCTGCCCCGCCGCGATGCGAAACTGCTCGCAGATGAGATCGCGTCCCGTGACCATCTCGGTGACCGGATGCTCCACCTGAATGCGGGTGTTGACCTCGCAAAAATAGAAATTGCGCTGCGCATCCACAAGAAATTCGACCGTGCCCGCGCCGACATAGCCGACGCGCCCGGCAAGCCCGACCGCAGCCGCGCCCATGCGCTGCCGCAGATCGTCATCGACAAAGCTCGAAGGCGCTTCCTCAAGCAGCTTCTGGTGGCGGCGCTGAACCGAGCACTCGCGCTCAAACAGATGCACGACGTTGCCGTGCTTGTCGCCCAGAATCTGCACCTCGATGTGGCGCGGATTGTGGATATACCGCTCCATATACAGGCGGCCGTCCCCAAAGTTTGCGACCGCCTCGGCCGATGCGGTCTCGTAGGCGCTCTTCAGCTCGGTTTTGTCGTGCGCCACGCGAATGCCCTTGCCGCCGCCGCCCGACGCCGCCTTGAGCATCAGCGGAAAGCCGATGCGCTCCGCTTCGCGCTCCGCCTGCGCAAAATCCGCAACCGTGCCGTCTGTGCCCAGCGCAACGGGCACACCCGCCGCGATTGCCTGCCGCTTGGCTTCGGATTTGTCGCCGAGCAGGCGGATGACCTGTGCGGACGGGCCGATAAAGGTCAGTCCATGCTTTTCCACAAGCGCAGCAAATTCCGGATTCTCGGATAAAAAACCGTACCCCGGATGGATCGCCTGCGCACCGGATGCGACAGCGGCGCTGATGATGTTATTCATGTGAAGATAGCTGTCTTTTGCCGCCGCAGGCCCGATGCAGACGGCCTCGTCCGCAATCTGCGCATGCAGCGCTTCGCGATCCGCTTCGGAGTAAACCGCCACGGAAATGATGCCGAGGTCACGGCAAGCCTGAATGATGCGCACCGCGATTTCGCCGCGGTTTGCGATTAAAACCTTTTGAAACATGTTCGTCACTCGCCTCAGTCCATCACGACGGCGCACTTAATCTCGGCTTCGGCGGCTTTTTTGTCGCCAACCCAAACTGCGCCCTCCGCGACCGCCATCGGGCCGCGGCGCTTGACAAAGCGGATTTCCATGCGCAGCGTGTCGCCCGGCTTTACCATCGCGCGAAATTTTGCCTTGTCGATGCCGGTGTACACCGCGGTCTTGCCGACAAACTCCGGAATGGACAGCAGCGCAACCGCGCCGACCTGCGCCAGCGCTTCCAGCTGGAACACCGCCGGCATGATGGGGTTTCCGGGAAAATGCCCCTGAAAAAAGAACTCCTCGCCGGTCACCTGCAGCGTGCCGACCGCGCCGTCCTCGGTCAGCTCGACCTCGTCGACGAGCAGCATCGGCGGGCGATGCGGGATGATGCCCATGATCTGTTCTTTGCTTAGCATGCGCTCCCCTCCCTTATTCAATCACGCAAATGAGCTGCTTATATTCAACCATATCGCCGCTTTGCGCGTAAATACGGATCACCGTACCGTCGCACGGCGCGGCGATCTCGTTCATCGTCTTCATCGCCTCGATGATGAACAGGGTGTCGCCCTTGGCGACCTTTTGACCGACCTCGATAAAGGGCGGCTCCTCCGGCGCAGCCGCGGCATAGAAGATGCCGACAAGCGGCGCTTCCACACGGGTGCCGCGCGGAATTTCGTCAGCCGGTGCGGCAGCATCCGCGGATGTGCTCTCGGCCGCGGCCGGCGCAGCGCTCACCTGCACGATCTGCCCCTGTGTTTTGAGCGCGAGGCGAAACTCCTCGGTTTCCAGCTCAAGCTCGGCGAGCGAGCGGGCGCATGCCGCGTCCATCAGCTCGAGCGCAAGCTCCTTGATCTCTTTTAGCTCCATCGGTCACACCTTCTTTATCAGAACCGTCGCGTTGTGTCCGCCGAAGCCGAGCGAGTTGCTGATGGCAACCTCGACCTTGGCGCGCTTCATCTCGTTCGGCGTGACATCCAAATCGCAGTCCTCGTCAAACTCCACATAGCCGATCGTCGGCGGAATGACATCCTCCGTGACCGCCATCGCGCACGCGATGACCTCAACCGCGCCTGCCGCGCCGAGCAGATGGCCGGTCATCGACTTGGTCGAGGACACATGCACGTCCTGCACCGCGTCGCCGAACACGCGCTTAATCGCAATGGTTTCAAACTTTTCATTGATCGGGGTGCTGGTGCCATGCGCGTTGATATAATCAACCTGCGCAGGGGGCAGCCCGGCATCCGCGATGGCAAGACGCATCGCCTGCGCCGCGCCCTCTCCGTCGGGAGCAGGGCTTGTGATGTGATAAGCGTCGCTCGTCGCGCCGTAGCCCGCCACCTCGCAAATGATATGCGCGCCGCGCGCCTGCGCATGCGAAAGGCTCTCCATAACGACGATTCCCGCGCCCTCACCCATGACAAAGCCGCTGCGGCGCTTGTCAAACGGAATTGATGCCGCCATCGGGTCCTCGCCTGTGTAAAGCGCCTTCATGTTCTGAAAGCCTGCGATGCCGATTGCGCAAATGGAGGCCTCTGTGCCGCCCGCAAGCACGACATCCTGATAGCCGTGACGGATTGCGCGCATCGCTTCGCCGATTGCGTGCGTCGAGGTCGCGCACGCGGTCACCGGGGCCATGCTCTCCCCCCGAATGCCAAAGCGCATCGTGATGTGCGCCGCCGCCATATTCGTGATCATTTCCGGAATATAGAGCGGAGACACGCGCCCCGGGCCTTTCTCGATCAGCTTCGCGGTTTCGTCCTGCACGATGGGCAGTCCGCCGACGCCCGAGCCGAAATATACGCCCGTGCGCCACGGGTCAAAGCTGCCTTCTTCCGTCAGCTTCGCCTGCTCCATCGCCTGCTGCGCCGCAGCGACAGCGAAGTGGCAAAAGCCGCCCATGCGCTTGGCTTCGCGCTTTTCCATATAGTGCTCCGGGTCAAAGTCCTTGACCTGCGCCGCAACCTTTACTTTAAAATCGGTCGTATCAAAGTGGGTAATCGGCCCGATGCCGCATTTTCCCGCTTTGAGTGCTTCCATAAAAGACGGTACATCATTGCCGATTGGCGTAATCGCGCCCATGCCCGTGATGACGACTCTCTCCATCTTGTATATCCTCCCATTTTTTCATTCGCAATAGAAATCCGGGACTCAGGCACCCATGCCGCCATCGACGACGAGCACCTGACCGGTGATATACGCCGCGGCATCCGATGCGAGGAACGCGGCAACATTTGCAATATCCTCCGGCTTGCCCGCACGCTTGAGCGTGATCTGGGCGAGCATAGCGCTCTTGACCTCGTCCGGCAGGACCTCGGTCATGTCGCTCTCGATGTAGCCCGGAGCAATCGCGTTGACACGGATACCGCGCGCGCCAAGCTCCTTCGCGGCGGACTTCGTCAGCCCGATTACGCCCGCTTTGGAGGCGGCATAGTTGACCTGCCCCGCGTTGCCGGTCACGCCGACAATCGAGGAAAGATTGATAATCGAACCGGTTCTGGCGCGCATCATCATCGCGCCGCATAGCGCGGTCATATTGAACGTGCCCTTGAGGTTGATACGGATGACATCGTCAAACTGCGCTTCACTCATGCGCACGAGCAGGCCGTCCCTCGTGATGCCCGCGTTGTTGACCAGAACGGTCGGCACACCGAGTTCCGCCTTGATCTCCTTGAGCGCCGCATCACACGCCGCGTGGTCCGCGACGTCCCACGCCTTTGCAATCGCGCGCACGCCAAAGGCGCGGCATGCCTGCGCGACGGATTCCGCCTTGTCAACGTTTGACGCGCAGTTGAGCACCACATCGTGGCCTTCCTGCGCAAGCTTGCGGGCAATCGCCGCGCCGATGCCGCGCGACGCACCCGTAATCACTGCAATACCCATGTAGTTCTCCCTATTGAAACCGGTCAAACGCCGTTTGAAGCAGCGTTTGCGCGTCCCCTGTCATCGTGTGCAGCACCTGCTCGCACGAGCGCAGCTCGGTCAGCAGTCCCGCGATCTGGCCGGACATGAACGTGCCTTCCTCGTAGTTGCCGTCCTGCACCGCCTTGCGCAGCGAGCCCGCGGTCGCCGCCTCCAGCTCCTCGAGCGTCTGGTCGCTCGGCACGCGCTCCAGCTCCAGGCATTTGCGCGTCAACGGGGTTTTGAGCGCGCGCACCGGATGCCCCGAGGGACGGCCGGTGACGATGGTGGAAATGTCGCTCGCCTTGAGCACCAGTTCCTTATATTTTTCCGAAATCTGACATTCGTTTGCCGCGAGGAACACCGTGCCGCACTGCACGCCCTCCGCGCCCATGAGCAGTGCCGCCGCCATGCCGCGTCCGTCCGCGATGCCGCCCGCCGCGACGACCGGCACGGCGACCGCGTCCACAACCTGCGGCAGCAGCGCCATCGTCGTGCTCTCGCCGATATGGCCGCCGCCCTCCATGCCCTCGGCGATGACCGCATCCGCGCCCGCGCGCTCCATGCGCTTTGCCATCGCGACCGAGGCGATGACGGGCAGCACCTTGATGCCTGCCTGCTTCCATGCCTCCATATACTTGCCCGGATTGCCCGCGCCTGTCGTCACGACCTCGATATGCTCGTCAATGGCAAGCTGCGCAAGCGCATCCGCATAGGGGGACAGCAACATGATGTTGAGTCCGAGCGGCTTATCGGTCAGCGCACGCGCCTTGCGGATTTCCTCGCGGATGACCTCCGCAGGTGCCGCGCCGCCTGCGATGATACCGAGACCGCCCGCCTGCGACACCGCCGCCGCCAGATGATGCTCCGCAATCCACGCCATCGCGCCCTGTATGATCGGGTATTGGATGCCGAGCAGGTCCGTAATTCTGGTTTTCATGTTGCCCCTCCCCTTTTATACGCGCAGAACGAACGCGCCGTAGGTCATACCTCCGCCAAAGCCTGTGCACACAATAATCTGCCCCTCCTGGAGCAGTCCATTTTTGCGCATCTCGTCCAGACATAGCGGAATGCTCGCGGACGAGGTGTTGCCGAAGCGGTCGATATTGACGTAAATCTTGTCCCTTGGAATGGAAAAACGCTTGGAAATGACATCGAGAATGCGCAGATTCGCCTGATGCGGCACGACCCAATCGACCTGACCGGGTGTGATATCCGCGCGGCGCAGCGCCTCGTCAATGGCGCGCGGAACCTCCGCCGCGGTGAAGCGCACAACCGCGCCGCCGTTCATCTTGAGAAAGCGGTTCTTTTCGGAGTATGTGCGGTCGCTGTGCAGCGGATCCTCCTCAAGCGGAAGCGCCTCCATATAGAGGTAGTCCGCTCCGCTGCCGTCCGCCGCCATAAAGCTTGAAAGGATGCCGCGCTCGCCCTCCTCGGCTGCGCGGTACACCGCCGCGCCCGCGCCGTCCCCGAACAGCACGCAGGTGCCGCGGTCGGTGTAATCGGTGATGCGGTGGAGCGTTTCCGCCGAAATGACGAGCACGGTTTTGGCCTTGCCCGCCTTGATGAAGCTGTCCGCCATGTCGGAAGCATAGCAAAAGCCCGTGCAGCACGCATTGATGTCGACCGCTGCGGCATTTTTCAGCCCGAGCTTGTCCTGCACCACCGCGGACAGCGTCGGAGACAGCGTATCCGGCGTGCAGGTGCTCAGCACGACATAGTCGATTTCCTCGGGCGCGACACCCGCGTCCTCAATGGCGCGGCGGCCGGCTTCAACCGCCAGATCCCATGTGCGCATGCCCTTGGCAATGCGGCGCGCGCGGATGCCTGTGCGCTTGACGATCCACTCGTCATTCGTATCCACAAGCTCCTCCAGCATTTGGTTCGTCAGTACAAAATCCGGCACATAGCTTCCTGTGCCGATCAGCAGGCTCTTGATGGGAACCACGCTCCTCTCGCGTTATGAACTGAAATTTACACTATAATGACACTATTTTGACATCAAATCTTGCTGATTGCGCGTTTCTTGTCGTGTGCTGTCACACAATAGTTTGATTGACAAAGTAATACGGATTTATTATAATAGAAACAGTTTGGATTGTCAACTGTTTCCTCGGCCTGCGGCGGACATAAGCCGCTGTTTTGCAGGGAAGTCAACTACATTGGAGGTTTTTCAATATGACGTACGGATTTGCATTTTTCCCCGGTCAGGGCGCGCAGGCCCCGGGCATGGGGCAGTCACTCTTTGAGGGCAGCGACGCGGCGCGCGCGGTATTCGGCCGCGTGGGCGACGTGACCGGTGTCGACGTGGCCAAGCTGTGCTTCGATACGGACGCGGCCACCCTGTCGCGCACGGAGCATTCCCAGCTCGCGATCTTCACGCACTCGATGGCGGCTTACGCGGCGCTGCGCGCAGCCGGGGTGTCGTTTGACGCGTGCGCAGGCTTTTCGCTGGGTGAGTATACCGCACTCGCCGCGGCGAGCGTCGTATCCCTTGAGGACGGCGCAAAAATCGTGCGCAAGCGCGGACAGCTTATGCAGCGCGCGGCGGATACCATCGAGGGCGGCATGGCGGCAATCCTCGGTCTGGAGGATGAGGCCGTCGAGCGCGCGTGCGCGGCGGTGGATGGTCTTGTGCTGCCGGTGAACTACAACTGCCCGGGGCAGCTCGTCATTGCAGGCGCGCGCGCAGCGCTCGAGCAGGCGATCGAAAACTGTAAGACAGCGGGCGCGCGGCGCGCGGTTCCGCTCGCGGTCAGCGGCGCGTTCCACACCCCCCTGCTGAAGGAAGCCGCCGCCGAGCTGCGCGCCTTCACCGAGGGCTTTACGTTCTCCGCACCGACCCTGCCCGTCTACTCAAACCTCGACGGACGGCCGCTGTCCGCCGCCGACCTGCCCGCGCATCTCGAGCAGCACATGATTTCCCCCGTTCGCTGGAAGACGCTCGTTGAAAACGGCTGCGCGGCGGGGCTTACCACAGCCTGCGAGATCGGCCCCGGAAAGACGCTGGCCGGTTTCGCACGCAAAATCTCCAAAGAACTCGCGGTGACCGCAGTCGAAACTATGGAAAACGTACTTTCTGCGGCTCAATAAGCAGTTTTAGTTGACTTTTAATCGCAATCGGGTTATACTTTAAAGTGCTTTATTTTGTCTAACAGAGCAAAAAGGCGTGGGGATTACGGAGTCCCCACCTTTTTGTTTTCACCGTTCACATTGAAGCTATTGGAGGCTATTTATTTTGAGTTTAAGCGAAACCACTTTTTCCGAACTGAATCTGTCCGAGTCCGTGCTGCGTGCACTGACCGAGATGGGGTTTGAGTCCCCGACCGAGATCCAGTCCAAAGCAATCCCCGTTTTGCGCGAGGGCCGCGACGTGATTGGCAAGAGCCATACCGGCACCGGCAAAACCGTGGCATTCGGCATCCCCGCGGTCGAGTGCATCGAGCAGGGGCAGGGCACGCAGGTGCTCATCCTGTGCCCCACCCGTGAGCTGGCGCAGCAGGGCGAGGGCGAAATGCGCAAGCTCGCCCGCTATGCCGAGGGCGTGCGCACGGTCGCGGTCTACGGCGGTGAGCCGATTTCCAACCAGATTCCGCAGCTGCGGCGCGGCGCGGCGATCGTCATCGGCACACCCGGCCGCGTGATGGAT
>CAZOJP010000006.1:0-60076 GCA_964580155.1 uncultured Intestinibacillus sp.
GACACCGGCATGGTGTGCATCGTGGAGATCATGGGCCGTCACGCCGGCTGGCTGACGGCTGCGGCAGGCCTGGCGACCTCGCAGGGCGCGGGTCCGGATCTCATCTATCTCCCCGAGACCGATTTCGATATGGACAAGTTCCTCGCGGACGTTCAGCGCGTCTACGAAGAAAAGGGAAACTGCCTCGTCGCAGTTTCCGAGGGCATCCACTATGCGGACGGTTCCTTCGTTTCCGAGGCAAAGACCTCCGCGACCGACGGCTTCGGCCATGCACAGTTGGGCGGCCTGGCTGCCATGCTGGCAGACACCGTGAAGAACGAGCTGGGCTGCAAGGTGCGCGGCATCGAGCTGTCCCTGCTGCAGCGCTGCGCGGCACACTGCGCTTCCAAGGCGGACGTGGACGAGTCCTACGCTTCCGGCAAGGCTGCAGTCGAGAATGCGGTTGCAGGCAAGACCGACTTCATGCCGGGCTTCAAGTGCACCCGTGACGAGAACGGCTACAAGTGCGAAATCGAGCTGCTGCCCCTTTCGCAGGTTGCAAACACCGAGAAGAAGGTTCCGCGTGAGTGGATTAACGAAGCAGGCAACGGCGTGACGCAGGAATTTGTCGATTACGCGCTGCCGCTCATCAATGGCGAGAACAGCGGACCGAAGGTCAATGGTCTGCCGCGTTTCGCAAACCTCAAGAAGATCAAGGCAGAGGCATAACACGCTGCTGAAAGGGCATAAAAAGCCCAATCGCGCGCTTCATCTTTAAAAAATCCGGCATAGTCGTTACTTTACGGCTATGCCGTTTTTTGCGGTGTTTTCGCGCTGCCACATGCAGAAAGCATCGCGCTGTTAGCGAAATCGCTATGTGCCGCGTCAAAGGATGAACGGTGCGGGCGGGCATTGAACGCAGGTCTTGACAAGCACGCTGCGCTTCGCGTATGATGAAGAAAAGGGAAGGGTGGTCGCATGTATACGATTGCGGTGCGCACAAAGCAGATGCCGATTGCGCAGTGCCTACAAAATTATTGCGTTCCCGCGCACTTTTTGCCGCTGTGCCGGACGTGCCCGGAATACGAAAAAAACTGGTCGTGCCCGACCGGTGTGCCCGAGGCATCCTCCTATTTTGCGCAATATGAGATGCTGACGATGATTGGCGTGCAGGTCTTTTATGATGACGCGATGCGTGCGCAGACGGACGCGATCGCGATCGAACGGCTGCAGAGGGAGAGCTACGGTGTGGTTAAAAAAGCCCTGTTTGAGACCATGCTCGGGCTGGAACGTGCCGTGCCGCATTCGGTGACGATTGCGGCGGGACGCTGCGAACAGTGCGCGCGCTGTGCGCGATTGGACGGGAATGCGTGCGTGAAACCCGAACGGCGGCGATATTCGTTTTCTGCGTTCGGGTTTGACCTCACGGCGATGGCGCATGAGCTGCTGGGCATCGATCTGCTGTGGAGCAAAGACGGATTGCCGGAATATCATGCGGCCTTTGCGGCTTTTTTGACCGCAAGGTGACGTGCAGACGGTCGTTTTATGTCGATATGGTTTGAAAAAAATATCATAGTATGAAAAAATGAGCTGCTGTGCATAGCAGCTCATTTTTTGCGCATTTTACCCATAAAGGCGTGTGCGGTCGGTTGCCGGTGCGCGAGATGCAAAGGCGCATTGCGGCGCGATCAAACGATGCAGTATTTATGGCACTCATCACCAAAAGTAATCGCGGTATTTTTATGTGAAATGGCTAATTTGCAGAGAGACTGCGAAAAACTGGTTGACAAGACGGCACAAGTGGTATATCCTAAACGAAAATAGGAATACTGTTCGGCATGCGATGCAGTATGTCGTAACCGGGTGCGTTGTAGCGTCTTGACACAATGGGTGTGTTCAAGGCGTCTTTTTTTATGTATAAAGTATGTGTACCATTTAAGGAGGGATCCGATGGATACGTTCAGCCTGCCGACGAAAATTTTGCTGGGGGACAAAGGACTTGATGCCCTGCTTGCCAATGTGAAGCGCGCCTTTGTCGTGACCGACGCATTTATGATGAGCAGCGAACACGTGCGCTATATTACCGACCGGCTGGATCGGCTGCGTGCGGAATATAAGGTGTTTTCCGATGTCGGCGCAGATCCGGATACGGAAATGGTGGCCGCAGGCATGGCAGCGTTGGTGGAATTTCAGCCCGAAGTTGTCATCACGTTTGGCGGCGGCTCGGCGATTGACGCTGCCAAGGCGATTGTGTTTTTCGCATCCCGCGAAGGCAAGATGCAGGATTGCCCGTTCATCGCGGTGCCGACGACGAGCGGAACAGGCTCCGAGGTCAGCAAGTTCGCGGTGATCACAGACCGCGCAAAGGGTGTCAAGTATCCGCTGATCGACGAGAGTCTGCTGCCGGATTACGCGGTGCTCGACGCGGTACTGACCACCAGCGTGCCGCCCTCTGTGACGGCGGATACCGGTCTCGATGTATTTACACACGCGGTCGAGGCATTTGTGTGCACCGAAGCCAACGCTTTCAGCGACGCGGCGGCGGAAAAGGCGATTGAACTCGTCCATCTGCATCTGCTGACTGCGTATAACGAACCGAACAATCTCGAAGCCCGTCAGGGGATGCACAATGCGTCCTGTCTTGCAGGGGTTGCGTTTTCGAACGCGGGTCTGGGTCTGTGCCACGGTATGGCGCACGCGCTTGGTGCGCAGTTTCACATTCCGCACGGTCGGGCAAATGCGATTTTACTGCCGTTCGTCATGGGCTTCAACGCGGGCTGCTGGAGCGGCACGCTCACCCCGACGGCAAAGCGCTACGGCGAGCTTGCCGCAATGATCGGACAGGGTGCAGGCAGCACCCGACAGAGCGCGCTCAACCTGATTCATCAGGCGCGTCGCTACAACAGCCGCATGAAAATTCCGGAAAATATCAAGGCGGCGGGCGTGGAGCGCAGCGCGTTCGAGAGCATGCTCACGGCGATGGCGGAGGCCGCACTGGCGGATCGCTGCACGCAAACCAATCCGATTTCGTGCACAATCGATGATATTACGGCACTTTATCGCAAGGCATATGACGGTCGTCTGGTCTGAGCATGCTCACATAAGAAAAGAATTGACAAATGCAGATATGCCTGATAAAATGAACAAAAGGCTTGTCGTTGTATGCGGACCAGCATAGCATAATGACGAAAAGTGGACGAGACACGGTGCAGTGTCCCAAGCCATGCATGAACGTAAAATGATGCCGGAAAGAGCGATGCAGCTCGCGGAGCCTGTCTCCGTCCCAACCTCCGGCAACACAGATTGCAGAAGGGCGGTGGCACTTTGATCGAACTGGACGAGAAAAAGCGACTCATTCAAGAATTTGTACCCGGCAAGCAGGTTACGCTGGCACATGTGATTGCAAATCCGGTGGAAGCACTTTACGGAAAGCTCGGGCTGATTGATGCACGCGGCGCGATTGGTATTTTGACGATCACGCCGAGCGAGGCCGCCATGATCGCGGCCGATGTTGCGACCAAGGCGGCGGATGTGCAGATTGGTTTTGTTGATCGTTTCAACGGATCGGTTGTCTTTACCGGCGATGTCGCCGCGGTGGAGGCTTCACTGCGTGATGTGCTTAAAACGCTGTGCGACATGATGGGATTTTCCTCCACTGTCGTCACAAAAACGTAAGGCGACGGCACATGGAGGAAAAAAGAAGAAAACGGCTCATCCTCATCGGGCGTTCCGGCGCGGGAAAAACCACGCTGTGCCAGGCGATGAATCGAGAGGATCTGCGGTATCATAAAACACAAACGGTTCAAGTCGTGAACGAAACCATGATTGATACGCCGGGCGAGTATCTGGAACGCACCTATATGCGCGGCGCACTGGTTGTCTCGGCGGCGGACGCCGACCTGATCGTCCTTGTGCAGGATGCCACGGAAAACGGAACCATGTTTCCGCCGGCGTATACCAGTATGTATGGAAAGCCCTCGGTTGGCGTGGTGACAAAGACCGATCTTGCCACCCCGGAGCAGATTGAGCGTGCGAAAAAATACCTCACAATGGCGGGAACACAGCGGCTGTTCACCACTTCCAGCGTGGACGGCAGCGGAATTGAGCACCTGATTCGCGCGTTGGGCTATGAGACAGAATAAATGAAACAACACGGCAATGAAGGGGAAGCACCATGGAAAAGGAAAGGCTGCGGATCGTTATCGCGGATGACGAACCGATCATGCGGATGGATATGAAAGAATATCTGCAGGGCGAGGGCTACGACATCGTCGGAGAGGCCGCGGATGGCTTTGATGCGGTCGAAGCGTGTAAGCGATTCCATCCCGATCTGGCGCTCCTCGACATCAAAATGCCGCTGCTGGACGGGCTGTCCGCCGCGCGTATCATTCGCGACGAGGGCTTGTCGGATGCGGTTGTGCTTTTGACCGCGTACAGCGAAAAAGAATTTATCGAAAACGCGAAAAATCTGGGAATCGCAGGCTATCTTGTCAAACCGATTGACGAAAAATCGCTGATTCCCAATATTGAGCTTGCGGTTGCCCGCGGCCGCGAAATGAAAAAACTGCAGAGAGACATGAAAAAGGTGTCCGAGCGGCTGGAAAATCGCGGCCTCATCGAAAGAGCCAAGGGGCTGGTCATGCGCGATGACGGTGTATCAGAGCAGGAAGCATACGAGTATATCCGCCGTCTGAGCATGGAGAAGGGATTGTCTATGCGGAGAATTTCGGAAATCATTATGATGAAAGCCGGGGCATAACGGTGGATAAAATCACCACATTGTGCAAAAGATATACCGACCTGACCGATCAGGAGATTGCAATCATTGCAGGCATGAGCAACGTGCTTGAGCCGCTGGCAAATCTGGATGAAGCAGATATTTTTATCGACTGCCCGTCTTGGGACGGCGATGCGATTGTTGTGGCGGAGGCGAAACCAACCGTGGTGCCCTCCTCCTACAAAAAAACCGTTGTCGGCCTGCTGGCGAAGCCGGAAAATGAACCTGCGGTCGCGCGAACCTTACGCTTGGGTGTCGCGACCCGCCAAATGAAGGCGATTACCCAGGAGCGCACGCACGTGATACAGACGGTGGAGCCGATTCGCAACGGAGACCGTGTGATTGGCGTGCTCATCCGGGAAAAACGCGTGGATGAACAGCAAACCAACAGCGAAAGACTCCATTTTTCCCAGCAAAGCTATAAGCGCATCGCGAATGCGCTCACCCATATGGCGGAGGAAAGCAACTGGCTCACCGAATGCATCGATGAGGCACTTCTCATGGTGAATGCTGAGGGTGTGGTCACATTTTGTAACTCTCTCGCACAGGAGCTGTATCTCGCACTGGGCTATGTCGAGGATGTGCTCGGACAGCCCTATGAAAATATCCGTCTGGTGCAGCCCGAGGCTGAGGACATCGAGGAAGAGAGCAAGTATACCGCGGTGGAGATCGTGGCAGGCAGCCGCACACTGACGCTCAAACATATTCGTTTGGATGCACCGGATATGGCGTTTGCGGTCGTCATTCAGGATATCACCCGCATGAAGGAACAGGAAAAACAGCTCATTTTAAAATCAGTGGCAATCAAGGAAATGCACCACCGCATCAAAAACAACCTGCAAACCATCGCGAGCCTGCTGCGGCTTCAGGTGCGGCGCTCCGACAACAACGAGACACGTCAGGTTTTGGGTGAGACGATGAACCGCATCCTGTCTATCGCCACAACACACGAGCTGCTCGCGCAGTCCGGTGTGGATGAGGTCATGATCGGCGAGGTGCTCAACAACATCAAGAACAATGCGATTCGCTCGTTTTCACGTCCATATTTTGATATTACGCTTTCCCTGGAGGGCGATGATTTCAAGGTGGAGTCCGATATTGCAACTTCTGTGGCGCTTGTGACCAATGAGCTGCTGCAAAACTCACTGCAATACGCATTTTACAACCGGTCGCACGGCATGATCCGCATTGTTGTGGCCGAGGGTGAACTCTATTCCCGCATTCAGATCATCGATAACGGTTGCGGCTTTGACGCAAAGGGGTCCTATAATGACAGACTGGGTCTGTCCATTGTGCACCAAATTGTCAAAGATAAGCTGCGCGGAAAACTACTGATTGAATCCGACCAAAACGGCACTTCGGTGACGTTTGATTTTAAAAACAGAACAATGCAGCTCGGGGGCGCGATGTAGCGCCTTCCGAATAGTGACGGAACGATGAAGTCCGGATACAGCCGTGGGGTATAGATGCCCCTTTGTGCGCCTGTGCCCGGACTTCTTTTTTTATCGAAAATGCAGCGTTAGGAAAGGCGGTGGTGTACAAAATGCAAGAGATCATCCAAAGCGTGGGAATCGATATCGGAACTTCCACGACACAGCTCGTGTTCAGCAAGCTGACAATTGTCAATCTTGCCGGAAGCTACGCGGTGCCCCGCATCAGCATCATCGATAAGCAGGTCACTTATCGCAGCGATATTTATTTTACGCCGTTGCGATCCGCGACGGAGATTGACGCAGAGGGCGTCCGAAAGATCGTGCAGGAAGAGTACCGCAAGGCGGGGGTGGCGCCGGCAGATCTGAAGACAGGCGCGGTTATCATCACAGGTGAGACCGCACGCAAGCAAAACGCGAACGACGTGCTGGAATCCCTCAGCGAGCTGGCAGGCGATTTTGTTGTCGCAACGGCGGGGCCGGATTTGGAATCCGTGCTTTCGGCGCGCGGCGCGGGCGCGGATCAGCTTTCCAAGAAACACCGCACGGTCGTTGCAAACCTTGATGTGGGCGGCGGTACGAGCAACATCGCGGTGTTCGAAAAAGAAACGCTGCGCGGCACAAGCTGTCTGGATATCGGCGGGCGGCTGATTAAAGTACAGGACAACAAGATCAGCTATATCTTCCCCAAGACACAAAAGCTCGCGGCGGATCACGGCATTCGAATTGCGGTCGGCGACCGTGTCAATACGGAGGAACTGTCCAAAATATGCGATATTATGGCGCAGCATCTTGCACAGGCACTGCACCTTGCGCCGCAGGATGCGGAACACGCCAGTATGTATACAAACAACGGAAAATCGCTTCCGGAAGAGCCGAAAATACTGGGTGTGACCTTCTCCGGCGGCGTTGCAGACTATGTTTACAACGATGCGGACAGTGATTTGTACCGCTATGGAGACGTCGGCATTCTGCTGGGGCAGGCTATTCGCCGCAATCCGGCATTTGCAGCTGTTCAGCTGTATCAGGCCGCGGAAACAATCCGCGCAACCGTTGTCGGTGCGGGAGAGCACACGACCGAGGTCAGCGGCAGCACCATCAGCTACGCCAAGGGCAAGCTGCCCATCAAAAATATTCCAATTCTCAAGGTATCCCAAGAGGAGGAAGCGTCGCTGGAGACGCTGACTGGCTCTATTATAAATCAAATGCCGCTCTATATGCCGGAGGGCAAACCGGAGCAGATCGCAATTGCGTTCACCGGCCACGGACGCACCAGCTTCGCGGGTGTCCAAGGGCTTGCGGCGGCAGTGATCAAAGGGGCTGACGTTCTGATTCGCAGCGAGTTTCCGCTGATTCTCATCGTGGAAGATGACATCGGTAAGGTGCTCGGCAACGCACTGAACGTCCAACTTGAACACAGAAAGGACGTGATATGCATTGACGGCATACGCACCCTGAGCGGTGACTATGTCGACATTGGAGAGCCGCTGGCAAACGGACATGTGGTTCCGGTTGTTATAAAAACACTCATTTTTAATTCCTGATGAGAAGAGACAAAGAGGTGAAGTAGCGTGATCCTGAAAACAAAGTTGTTCGGTCATACTTACGAGTTTAAATCACTCCGGGAAGTCATGGCCAAGGCAAACGAGGAAAAATCCGGCGATAAGCTGGCAGGCATTGCCGCCGAATCGGCAGAAGAAAGAGTCGCTGCAAGGGTCGTTCTTTCTCATGTTACGCTGAATGAACTGAGAAATACGCCGGCAGTCGATTATGACAAGGATGAGGTCACCCGCATCATTCAGGATGCGGTCAATGACACCATCTTCGCGGGTTTCAAAAATATGACGGTCGCGGAGTTCCGCGAATGGCTGCTCGACGAGCAAACGACCCCTGCCATGATTCGTCGCGCATCGCGCGGACTGACGAGTGAGATCGTGGCGGCTGTATGCAAGCTGATGAGCAACCTGGACCTCATTTATTGCGCGAAGAAGATGCGCGTATCCGCCCATTGTAACACGACCATCGGTCTGCCGGGCACATTCTCGTCCCGTCTGCAGCCGAACCATACGACCGATGATCCCAATGGCATTATCGCGTCTGTAATGGAAGGCCTGTCCCTTGGATGCGGCGACGCGGTTATCGGCCTGAACCCGGTTGATGACTCGCTTGAGAGCGTTGCCCGTGTCCTTAAGATGTTTGACGAATTCAAACAAAAGTGGGAGGTTCCGACGCAGATTTGCGTACTGGCACACGTCACAACGCAGACGGCTGCCGCGGAAAAACTCGGCGCACCGCTCGACCTGATGTTCCAGTCGATCGCAGGCTCGCAAAAGGGCAACGAGGCATTCGGTCTGACGGCCGCAATGCTGGATGAAGGTCAGGCGACGATGCTCTCCAAGGGCACCTGCACCGGACCGAACGTCATGTATTTTGAGACCGGTCAAGGCTCCGAGCTGTCCTCGGAAGCGCATAACGGCTGGGATCAGGTCACGATGGAAGCGCGTTGCTACGGTTTTGCAAAGCGGTACAGCCCGTTCCTCGTCAACACGGTCGTCGGATTTATCGGACCGGAGTATCTGTACGATTCCAAGCAGGTTACCCGTGCGGGACTCGAAGACCATTTCATGGGCAAGCTGACCGGCGTCCCGATGGGCTGCGACGCATGCTATACAAACCACATGAAGGCAGACCAGAACGACATCGAGAATCTGGCAACGCTGCTCGTCGCGGCGGGCTGCAACTATGTCATGGGCGTGCCGGAAGGCGACGACTGCATGCTCATGTACCAGTGCACCGGTTATCACGAGGCTGCTGCGCTGCGCGAAGTATTCGGTCTGCGCCCGATCGCAGAGTTTGATGCTTGGCTGGAAAAGATGGGATTCTCCGAAAACGGCAAGCTGACACCGCGCGCGGGCGATGCTTCCGTATTTATGAGCAAGTAGGAAGGCGAGGTGCACAAACTGTATGGAACAGAAGGATTTAAAAAGCATCATTGAGCAGGTGCTGAGTGAAATGAACCTGACCGGCGGAGTTTCGGCATCCGCCCCAGAGCCCGCTTCGTGCGATGACTGTGCCCCCGTGGTTGAGGACGGCTTCATTCCGGATGTCACAGCGGTGGATATTCGCACGCAGTATCTGGTCAAAAATCCGGAGCATGGCGAAGAATATCTGGAGATTAAGCGTCAGGCACCGTGCCGTCTCGGCATCGGCAAGGCGGGTGCCCGCTACAAAACCGATCCGCAGCTGCAGTTCCGCGCAGCGCATTCCGCCGCGCAGGATGCTGTTTTCTCCGATGTGGATGCGGAGTTTGTGGAAAGAATGAACCTGTTCACGGTGCAGACCCAGTGCGACAGCAAGGACGTTTATCTGACCCGCCCTGACCTGGGCCGCAAGCTCAGCGAAGAGGGTGCAAAAATTGTAGATGAAAAGTGCAAAAAGAACCCCACGGTTCAGGTTTATGTAGCGGACGGCCTGTCCTCCGCGGCGGTTGCGGCGAATGTAGCCGACCTGCTGCCCGCGATTGTGCAAGGCCTTGAGAGCTACCGCGTCAATGTGGGCACGCCGTTCTTCGTTAAGTACGGCCGCGTGGGCGTAATGGATCAGATCTCGGAAATCACAGGCGCGGAGGTCACCTGCACACTGATCGGCGAGCGTCCGGGTCTCATCACCGCGGAGTCTATGTCCGCGTATATCGCGTATAAGGCAACCGTCGGCATGTCTGAGGCGCGCCGCACCGTTGTTTCCAACATTCACAAAAACGGTACAATCCCTGCGGAGGCCGGCGCGCATATCGCAGAGATTATTAAGATCATGCTCGACAGGAAGGTCAGCGGCACCGATCTGAAACTGTAAGGCAGGGAGGAAAAATCATGAAAAGAGATCCCATTAAAGCAACGGTACTGGCATCTAAGCTTATTCCGAACGTCGACCCTGATCTTGCAAAGGAGCTGGGTCTGGAACCGGGGCAGAAATCTCTGGCGCTGCTGACATCGGACTGTGATGATGTTACCTATACTGCGCTCGATGAAGCTACCAAGAAGGCGGATGTAAAGGTCGTTTACGCGAAGAGCTTTTACGGCGGCGCGGCAAACGCGAACACCAAGCTCGCCGGCGAAATCATCGGCATTCTGGCAGGCCCGAACCCGGCTGAGGTCAAGAGCGGCTTGGAAGCCGCGGTCGATGTCATCGAAAACGTGGCGCATTTTATTTCCGCGAACGAGGATGATTCCATCGCCTACTATGCACACTGCATTTCCCGCACCGGCTCGTATCTGTCGGCAGGTGCAGGCATTGAAGAGGGCGAAGCGCTGGCATACCTCATCGCGCCTCCGCTTGAAGCAATGTATGGCATTGATGCGGCACTCAAGGCCGCGGATGTCCGTATGTGTGTTCTATACGCTCCTCCGAGCGAGACCAACTTCGGCGGCGCACTGCTGACCGGCTCGCAGTCCGCTTGCAAGTCTGCTTGCGACGCGTTCGCGGCGGCGGTCGAATTTGTCGCTGACAACCCGCTGGTCTGAGGAACACCTGAAAACGCAGGCGTGCCTCACCCCAATCGGGTGCGCCTAGAGTAATGGAGGTGTTTCATGAAGGCTTTGGGAATGATTGAGGTTTACGGCTATCTGGCCGCTGTTGAGGCGCTCGACAGCGCACTCAAGGCGGCAAACGTAAGCCTTCTGGATGTAGTGTGCGTTAAGGGCGGACTGGTATCGGTGCTTGTGACCGGCGACGTCGGTGCAACAAAGGCGGCGATGGACGCTTCGGCCGCGGCCGCGGAGCGCGTGGGTCAGGTGATTTCCGTGCATGTGATTCCGCGACCGGCAGACGATATTGCGCGCATGCTCGGCAGCGGTCCGAAGGACGCTGAGCCCCCGCGAAATCCCGATCCGCCCATTGGATCGCCGGAGAGTGCGGAGATTGCACCGTCGGAAGCAGAACCGGAAACGCCTGCGGCCATCGAACCGCAGGCGCAAGCCACCGAGGAGCTCGTCCCTGAAGCCGAGCCGGACAGTGAGCCGGACGGCGAGCAGGAGAACGAGCCGGAAATGATCGACCCACGCACACTGACAACGGAGGACATGCAGGAAATGACAGTCTCCCGCCTGCGTGCAATCGTACGCGGACTGGACGGATGCGGCATGACTCGCAAGGAAATCCGGTATGCGAAAAAAGAAGAGCTGATCGCAGGAATACAAACATTCTGCGAACAGGAGGGTTGATGAATGCAGCTATATGATAAAGATTTGCTATCCATGCAGGAGGTTCGGGAGCTGGTCGGCGCTGCCAAGGTTGCACAGGCCGAGCTGGCGCAGTTGAGCCAGGATGGTGTGGATCGAATCGTGAAGGCCATTGCGCACGCAGGTGTGCGCAATGCACGCCGTTTGGCACAGATGGCAAACGAGGATACCGGCTTCGGCATCGTCGAAGATAAAATCATCAAGAATGTGTTTGCAAGCCGCGGTGTTTACGAGCACATTAAGGATATGAAGACCATTGGCGTGATTGAGCGCGATGAGGAAAACAAAACCTTCGCAATCGCGGCACCGGTCGGCGTTATCGCGGGACTGGTTCCGTCGACAAACCCGACCTCCACCGTGCTGTACAAGGCGGAAATCGCAATCAAAGCGGGCAACGCAATCGTCTTTTCTCCGCACCCGAGCGCGTTGCGCTGCATCCGCGAGACGGTCAAGGTCGTGCGCCAGGCAATCTCGGAGGCGGGCGGAAATGAGAATCTGGTTTCCTGCATTTCAATCCCGACAATGCAGGCGACCGACAACCTGATGAAGCACCCGGACACCGCCATGATCCTTGCGACCGGCGGCAGCGCAATGGTTCGGGCGGCGTATTCCTCGGGCACTCCGGCAATCGGCGTAGGCCCCGGCAACGGCCCGGCCTATATCGAAAAGACCGCGGATATTCCGCTTGCCGTCAAGCGCATCATGGACTCCAAGACGTTCGATAACGGCACGATTTGTGCGTCCGAACAGTCTGTCATCTGCGACTGCGATATGCGCGAAACCGTGCAGTCCGAGATGGAGCGTCAGGGCGCGTATTTCCTCAACGCAGAGGAGCGTACAAAGCTCGGCAAGTATATCCTGCGTGCAAACGGCACAATGAATCCGGAAATCGTCGGCCGCTCAGCCCAGACCATTGCGAAGCTGGCAGGGCTTGATATTCCGGATAGCACACGCGTGCTCGTCGCGGAAGAAAATGGCGTAGGGCGCGGTCATCCGTACTCAAACGAAAAACTGGCACCTATCCTCGCGTTTTTTACGGAGGAAAACTACGAAGCGGTCTGCGAGCGCTGCTGTGAGGTGCTGCACTATGAGGGCGCAGGGCATACCTTCTCCATGCACACGAAGGACAACAAGATGGTCGAGTATTTTGCCGCCCGCGTTCCGGCCTCGCGCATTGTGGTTAACACACCGTCCACCCTCGGCGGCATCGGCGCAAGCACGGCCTTGATGCCCTCGCTGACGCTCGGATGCGGTGCGATCGGCGGCTCGGCAACGAGCGAAAACGTCGGCCCGATGCAGCTTCTCAACCTGCGCCATGTCGCGTATGGTCTGCTGGAGTTGGAAGACATCAGAAACGATGCGCCCGATTGCTCGGAAGGGATCTGCCGTGTGAATGAGCAGATTGATACCATTCAGATCGACGAGATCGTCAAGAAAATTATCGAACGGCTTCAGTCCGTCTAATCAGAGGAGGATTTTAATATGGCAACGATGCAGGCGTTAGGCATGATCGAGACCAAGGGTCTCGTAGCTGCCGTTGAGGCAGCGGATGCAATGGTCAAGGCGGCAAACGTCACCCTGATCGGTAAGGTGCACGTCGGCGGCGGCTTGGTCACGGTGATGGTGCGCGGCGATGTCGGCGCGGTCAAGGCGGCAACCGATGCAGGCGCTGCGGCAGCAGAGCGCGTTGGCGATCTGGTCTCCGTGCATGTTATCCCGCGTCCGCATGAGGAAGTGGAATATATTCTGCCCTCGCTGGATCAGTAAAGGAGCGTATTATTATGGCAGCAATGCAGGCATTAGGCATGATTGAGACCAAGGGTCTCATCGCTTCCGTCGAAGCGGCGGATGCAATGGTCAAGGCGGCAAATGTCACCCTGATCGGTAAGGTACACGTCGGCGGCGGCCTGGTCACGGTGATGGTGCGCGGCGACGTCGGTGCGGTCAAGGCTGCGACCGATGCAGGCGCTGCAGCAGCAGAGCGCGTCGGCGAGCTCATCTCTGTGCACGTGATTCCGCGTCCGCATGAAGAGGTCGAGTATATCCTGCCTTCGCTCGAAAAGTAATCTACAGGTCTTGCGACCAAACCATTTCGGATGAAGGGGGTGTAGCGCTTGAAGGTCATTACAGAGGCGATCCTGCGGGATGAGCTGCGCAATGAGCAGCCGGAAACCTATTATATTCCGGAGGGCAAGATCCTCTCACCCGCCGCACGGGAATATCTTCAGCAGCGCAAAATCAAAATTTCCAAGGGCTCTGCGCTTAAAATCGTGGCAACCGAAGTGCCCCCGATGCCTACCGTCGACCTGCCGCAGCAGCCGCAGGTCGCGGAGGCACCCCGCCCCAAGTTTGTGGATCATGAGACAGGCGCCTTCTACCTTGAAAAGCCCGAGCACATGACCCACCTGCACGGAAACGTGCTTGTTCCCAAAAGCCATCCGCACATCCTGTTTCGCGGCAAGCTGGACAGCTTGCAGGCACTGATCGTGCTCGATCAGGTGCAGCTTGCAGCGGATGGAAACGAAAAACTGGTGGCGGATCTCGGCAGTATTTTGGATGTCCTGCGCGAGATGATGCGCTGCGATGTGCTGGATGAGCCGTTCGCAAACGAGCTGATTATCGGCTTCACCCACGCGGAGCTGCGTGCGCGCTCGCACGATCCCATGAAATATTACAATATACAGCCCATGGTTCTGCCCGACTATACAATGGGTCTGGCGTACGCCCTCCTCAACCAGCTCCGCACCACGGTGCGTGAGACCGAGGTCGCCGCATCGACAGCGTTCCGTGACGGACTCAAATGCACGCGCAAAGATATCATTGAGGAGCTCAATCGCCTGTCCAGCGCGGTGCACATTATGATGTGCCGATACCTGGCGGGGGAGTATAAGTGAGGTAGACTATGGAGTCAATCGTCAATAAGGTCTGGGAAGCGATTCTGCGCGCCCGGCTGGTCGAGGTCGAGGTCTCCGCGCGCCATGCGCACCTGTCACCGGCGGATCTTGCCACCTTGTTCGGTCCGGATGCCGCGCTGATTCCCAAGCGTCCGCTGTCACAGCCCGGGCAGTTCCTGTCCGAGCAGCGCGTGACAATCGCCGGACCCAAGGGCCGCATGGAGCGCACCGCGATCCTCGGCCCGGTTCGCTCGGCAACGCAGGTCGAGCTGTCGCAGAGCGACTGCGTAAAGCTCGGCATCAAGGCGCCGGTTCGCGAATCGGGCAGCGTGACAGGCTCGGGTGTGTGCACAATCGAAGGCCCTTGTGGCTCGATTGAAATCGCCGAGGGCGCGATTATCGCACACAATCATGTGCATTTAACACCTGAGGTTGCGCATATGATGCAGGTGCATGATAAGCAGCATGTGCGTGTGCAGGTGCTGACCGAGCGCCCTGTCACCTTTGATGACGTGATCATTCGTGTCAGTGAAAAATTTCGCTGCAAAATGCACATTGATTTCGATGAAGCAAATGCCGCGCTTGTCAGCGGATTTACGCTCGGCCGCATCATCACTTCAGACAAAAATTCATCTTAAAAATCGCAAAGGAGCGTTTGAATAGAGCTATGATGGATCTGGAACGTGTTAACGCCTATATGGCGCGGGTGGAGAAGTCTGAAAAGCATACCTTTAAGCCCGTTACCAAGAAGCTCAAGGTCGGCGTCGACCTTGGTACAGCGTACATCGTCCTGGTCGTGCTGGACGAAGAGAACAATCCGATCGCCTGCGAAAAGCAGGCGGCGAACGTCCTCAAGGACGGCGTAGTCATCGATTATTCAGGCGCGCTGCGCATTGTAAAAGAGCTCAAAACAAGGCTGGAAGAGCGCCTTGGCACAGAGCTTTTGAATTGCGCCATCGCAATGCCGGCCGGCACAGAGTCCAGCGCCCGCACCCACCAATATGTGGCGGAGGGCGCGGGCTTTGAGGTCACGACAATTCTCGACGAGCCTTCTGCCGCCAATGCAATCTATCAGATTCAGGACGGCGTGGTCGTCGATATCGGCGGCGGCACCACCGGACTTGCAATTTTGCGAGACGGCAAGGTCGTGCGCACCGAGGATGAGCCGACCGGCGGCACGCATTTGTCGCTGGTGCTTGCGGGCAACTATCACATCCCGTTTGCGGAAGCGGAGGCGATGAAGCAGGATTATGCGCGTCATCGCGAGATTCTGCCGATCGTCAGACCGGTTATCGAAAAAATGGCGTACATTGTGCGCCGTTATGTAGACAAGGACTCTGCCGACACAATCTATCTGTGCGGCGGCACCTGCTGCTTAACGGGCATCGAAACCGTTTTTGAGAAAGAAACCGGCATACACACCGTGAAGCCCGCAAATCCGTTCCTCGTGACACCTGTTGGCATCGCAATAAACTGCAAAGCATAATCCTTAAGTACCTTTCGGAAAGGAGGGGATCGCATGGATTTTGATGCACTGGTAAATGAAATTGCCGCGCGTGTTGCCGCTAAATTAGAGGAAAGCGCGGAAAGCGTTGTCGTGTGCGACGACAAGCCGCGCCTGCTGATTTTGACGCAGGAGCACGGAGATTTATGCCATACCATGCTCGAAAGCGACCGGCTTGGTGCATATTATCACACCGAATGCGCGCTGCTTCAAGAGTATGACTGCGATCCGGCATCATACGAAGCCGTGATCCTGTATAACTTGACAAACGAAGCGCTGGGAAAGCTGGCAGGCGGCGTATGTGATACACCGTTTACCACGCTGGCGCAGAAGCTGCTGTTGGCGGGTAAGAAAATCTTTGTTCCGGCGGAGGAAATCGAGCTTTATCAGTATGAGAAGACCGCGCCCCCCGTGTACTATGACATGATGGAGGGCAAGCTGGCATTCCTGAAATCCGCCGGCTTGACCGTTTGTGCAGGCGCGCAGCTCGAGTCCGCGATTTTGGGAGGCGAGTGCACGACGGCAGCCGCCCCGCAGCAAGCGGAAACGGTGAGCGCGGAGCATGCTGCGCCTGAAGCGGCATGCGCGGCTTCGGTCGAGGTGACGGTATCCAAGCGGGTGCTGTCAGAAAAAGACATGATCGCCGCATGCCGGCCCGGGGTAACGGTGCTGCGTGTGCAGCACAATGCAATTGTCACCGACCTCGCACGCGATTATGCAAAAATGCGTCGAATCGAGATCGTTCGCAGCTAAGGAAACACATCTAGGCAGGGGGACTGACAATGAGAGTAGCAAAAGTGATTGGAAACATCTGGGCCACGCGCAAAGAGGAAAAACTCGCCGGGCTCAAGCTGCTGATCGTCCAGCCCATCAACATGATCGACGGCACGCACGTGCGTGAGCCGATCGTCGCCGCGGACATCATCGGTGCAGGCGTCGGCGAGACCGTGCTCATTGTATCGGGCAGCTCCGCGCGCAGTGCCGCAGGCGATATGGGAACCCCTGTCGATGCGACGGTGGTAGGGATTGTGGACGATCAGGAAATTGACAAAAGCCTGATTGAATGAGGTGATGAAAGACATGAATTTCATCGAAACGGTGAAGCGGGCGGGCATCGTCGGCGCGGGCGGCGCGGGGTTTCCCACGCATGTAAAGCTCAACGCGAAAGCGGAGATTTTTATCGTCAACGCTGCGGAGTGTGAGCCGCTCATCGAAACCGACAAGTATCTTTGTCGGACTTTTGCAGACCAAATCGTAGCGGCAATCGCAGCGATTACCGCGCATTTGGGAGCAAAACGTGCGGTCATTGCACTGAAAGCCAAATATACCGCGGAGATTGCGGCGTTGTCCGATGCGATTGGACGCAGCGGTGTAGACATCGAGATTTTTGAGATGTCCACCTTCTACCCGGCAGGCGACGAGCAAATCATGGTGCAGCAGGTCACAGGCCGGTGCGTGCCGGAGCGCGGATTGCCGCTTGATGTCGGCACGGTCGTTGACAATGTCGGCACGGTTTTGGGCATTTATCAGGCGATGCAGGGCGAAAATGTGACGGAAAAGTATCTTTCGGTCACCGGTGCCGTGCGCGAGCCCGTGATGCTGCGCGTGCCGATCGGTACGGCGATCACCGCGTGCATCGAGGCTGCGTTCCCGACGATTACCGACTATGCCGTCATTCTGGGCGGTCCCATGATGGGGCGCATTCTGCGCGAGCGCAAGGCAATTGAGGCCGCAGTCGTCACCAAGACGACGGGCAATATCCTGCTTTTGCCGCGCGAGCATTATCTGTTTAAGCACGCCACACGGCCGATTGAGCGCATTCGTGCGCAGGCGAAGAGCGCCTGCATCCAGTGCCGGATGTGCACCGACCTGTGTCCGCGCTACCAGATTGGACACCAGATGCGTCCGCACCTGGTGATGCGCAACCTCTACCTGGAGCCGATGATTCAGGATGAAGCGGAGTACGTACGCGCGTTTGGCGACGCACTGAATTGCTGCGATTGCGGCATATGCGAAATGTTTGCGTGCCCGATGGCGCTGTCGCCCCGCAAGGTCAATGATTACATGAAAGTCAAGCTGCGCGAAAAGGGCTACAAGGTTGATCGTTTGCTGGAGCCGCATGCCCGCGAGGCAGTCGATCAGACCCACGTCCCCACCGGACGGCTCATTGCGCGGCTGGACTTGAGCGAGTATGACGGAAAACACGCAGAAAAATGCATCGAACTGTCCCCGGATAGTGTATTTATACCGTTTCATCAGCATATCGGAAAGCCTGCCGTCCCGATCAAGAACGAGGGGGACACGGTGCGGCGCGGCGAGCTGTTGGCTGCGGCAGCGGAGGACGGTTTATCCGCAAATATCCACGCGAGTGTGGACGGCGTGATTACCGAGATCAACGAGGCAGGCGCCCGCATCTGCCGAAAGGAGGCATAACCCATGGGACATGCGATCGGCATGGTGGAACTGAACAGCATTGCCCGCGGCATTGAAACGTGCGATTTTATGGTAAAGGCCGCACAAGTGGAGCTGCTGCGCGCAACCACGGTGTGCCCGGGCAAATATATCGTTATCGTCGCGGGCGATACCGGCGATGTGAGGGCGTCTATGGCAGAGGGGAAAAAGCGTGCAGGCGAGTGCATTGTCGACACATTGCTCATCCCCAATGCGCATCCCCAACTCATCCCCGCCATCAGCATGACGAGCCAGGTCACAGAACATGGCGCGGTCGGTGTGCTCGAATTTTATTCGATCGCTTCCGCGATTATGGCGGCGGATGTCGCGGCGAAAGCAGCGAATATCACGCTCATTGAAGTGCGAATCGGCTATGCAATCGGCGGCAAGGGCTTCGTAACCCTGACCGGCGATGTCGGCGCGGTTCGCGCGGCGGTGGCTGCCGCCGAGAAGGGCGCGGAGCTGCTGGTTGGCACTGCGGTCATTCCGCGGCCCGATCCGAAGCTGTTCGAGTCGCTGCTTTAAACAAGATTAAAAGGTTGGTATTCTGATCCCCGAAATATAAAAGGAGGATTTCATATGTTTGATGAATTAATGGCGAATCTAAGCAATACCAGTGTGTTTACCCAGAGCATAGGCGAGTGGGTAGGCAGCCTGTCCGTTAACAAGGTTATTGTTTTTATCATGATGATCTTCATGCTGGTTGGCGCGATTGACAAGATTCGCGGCAACAAACTCGGTTACGGAGAGCAGTTTGAGGAAGGCTTCAACGCGATTGGCCCGCTCGCCATTGCGATGGCGGGTGTTGTCGCAGCGGCGCCGGTCCTGGCAATCATCCTCAAGCCGATTATTGTTCCGATTTACAGCATTTTCGGCGCAGATGCGTCGATGTTTGCAACCACACTGCTCGCATGCGATATGGGTGGTTATCCGCTTGCCATGCAGCTTGCGGCAAACGAGTCCATTGGTAACTTCGCAGGCTTGATCCTCGGCACCATGATGGGACCGACGATTGTGTTTACGATTCCGGTCGCACTGTCCATCATCAAGAAGGAGGACCGTCCGTACCTCGGCTCCGGTATCCTCGCAGGTATGATCACGATTCCGATCGGCTGTATCGTCGGCGGTCTCGCGATGAACATGACGCAGTACAAAATCAGCATGCTCACCATTTTGCAAAACCTGATTCCGGTTATCATCATCGCAGGCCTGATCGTTGTGGGTCTGTGGATTGCTCCGGCGAAGATGATCAACGGATTCAACCATTTCGGCAACGCAATCACGATTCTGATCACGATCTTCACCGCGATCGCTGTTTTTGAGTATCAGACGGGCATCCTGTTCCCGCTGTTTGACATCATGGCAATTCCGGACGCGGATGGCATCATTCCGCTTGAATCCGGTCTTCTGACCTGCGGCATCATCGGTATCACCTTGATCGGTGCGTTCCCGATGGTAAAATGGATCACCAAGACGTTTGGCACTGCGCTGAGCAAGATCGGCGGAAAGCTGGGCATCAACGACCAGTCCTGCGCAGGTCTGGTAGCAAACCTGGCAAACAATATTGCGATGTTCAATATCATGGGTGATATGGATCCGAAGGGCAAGCTGCTCAACGTCGCATTTGCGGTTTCTGCCGCATTTGTGTTCGGTGATCACCTCGGCTTCACGGCGGGCGTCAACTCGGAAATGATCTTTCCGATGATTCTTGGTAAGCTGGTTGCCGGTATTACGGCGCTGATCCTTGCCAATGTCCTCGCGCCCAAGCTGTTGAGCAAGATTGACAACGCAAAGGATAAATAAAATCTGATCGGAAAGGCGTGACTTATATGAATATCAGCGAAGAGCTGATTCGGGACATTGTGGAAAAGGTCATTCGGGAGTCCATCGGGCAGCAGCCTGATTTCACCAAAGAAAAGGACCCCAGCGGCATCATCTGCATCAAAACCGACACCGTAAAGTGTGAGCCGTTCGAGCAGGAGGGCGTTGCACTGAAGGATATTGTGACGCTCGACGAGGCACCGCGCATGGGTGCGGGCATCATGGAACTGGACCACACCAGCTTTGAGTGGACGCTGACATACGACGAGTATGACATGGTCATCGACGGTGTGCTTGAAATCGAAATCGATGGTCGCGTGCTCACCGGCCATCCGGGTGACATTCTGTATATCCCCAAGAACTCGCACATCCATTTTCGGACTCCCTCCAAGGCGCGTTATGCCTATTTTGTGTATCCGGCGAACTGGCAGGAAGGCTGATAGAAAAAGTGCCGGAGCAGCAATGCTTCGGCACTTTTTTATGCAACCTGCGCAGGTCGCAATGCAGCGAAAACCTAAAGCGGACATGCCGAAAGAAACATGGATTGCGCGTGCCGATATAGGGGAATCATCTGCTTATATAAGTTATCCTATGGCATACCTCTCCTTTGGAATGATGTTTTTATCGTGTATCCAAAGCGCGAACCTTTTGATGCCGGGCAGGCGATGGCACGCTGCGGACCGGTGCGTATAGCGCGTTATATTCTGCATTTTTATGCCGAAACATACGGCAATAGTACAGCCGGTTTTTCACCGCTTTTGATACGATTTTCCGAAAGCTCTATTTACAGATAGTACCGCAAATGCTATAATAAATATACGATTGGTGATCTCTTTTTTGTGAAGAAAAGAGAGGAAGTCGGGTGAGAATCCCGCGCAGTCCCGCTGCCGTATTTGGGGAGCCACCGCACTGAATGCCACTGGAGCCACCGCTCTGGGAAGGCGTGCGTCTGGCGCTGATCCATAAGCCGGAAAACAGTCTGATCGGTCTCGGTTCACACTCTACGAAGGATAGGGAGGTGTCATTTTTTATGGTCATTTTTGCCTTGCACGGGGGATGAATGATGACCGGTGCGTTGTGCACGCGCTGGAATTCATTCACCAAAACGAAACAATTTAACCGAAAAGAGGGGTAAAAAATGAAACAAAAAGCGATCAATCTTGCCGCGGTATCTGCAGCACTGCTGAGCATGCTCAGTATGAACGCATCCGCAATGCACATTGCAGAGGGGTATCTGCCGCCGTCCTGGTGCATTGCATGGTATGTTGTGTGCATTCCGTTTGTCGTGGCAGGCTTCCGCGCCATCAAAAAGCGCATTGAGCAAAGCCCCAAATCCAAGATTTTGCTGGCGATGTGTGGTGCGTTTGCCTTTGTGCTCTCCGCGCTCAAAATTCCGTCGGTCACCGGTTCGTGCTCACACCCGACTGGCGTCGGTCTCGGTGCGATCCTGTTTGGGCCGGCCGTAATGGCGGTGCTCGGCCTGATCGTGCTGCTGTTTCAGGCGCTGCTGCTGGCGCATGGCGGTATCACGACTCTGGGCGCGAACGTGTTTTCTATGGCAATCGTAGGACCGTTTGTCTCCTTCGGCATCTATGCTTTGTGCAAAAAACTCAAGCTCAACACGGCACTTAGCGTATTTCTGGCAGCATTCCTCGGTGACCTGCTTACTTATGTCACAACTGCATTCGAAATGGCGTTTGCGCACAACGCGATTGGCTTCTCGCAGAGCCTGGTGACCTTCCTGACGATCTTCGCAGGAACGCAGCTGCCGCTCGCGGTCGCAGAGGGCCTGCTCACAGTTGTTGTATTCAACGTACTCGAAAAATACAGCCGAAACGAGCTGCAAGAGCTGCGTGTACTGTAAGGGGGAGCATGAAATGAAACAGAAAAGTCTTTGGAAGAAAAATTTCATCCTGATTGTAGCCGTGATTGTGCTTGCGGTTGTTCCGCTATACATCGCGAAGGACGCGGAGTTCGGCGGTGCGGATGGAGAGGCGATGGACGCAGTCGCCGAAGTGAACTCGACCTATGAGAGCTGGGCGGAGCCGCTTTTAGAGCCTAAGAGCGGGGAAATCGAATCACTGCTCTTTGCAACGCAGGCGGCACTCGGCGCCGGCATTGTCGGATTTGTGTTCGGACGCATCACCAAAAAGGATACAGCCGATGCTCGGAACGGATAAATATTCTTACCGATCCAGACTCAAATCGGTCGACCCGACGGCAAAACTGGTGATGACTGCAGCCAGTCTGGTGCTCTGCCTGAGCACCGGCAGCGTTGCGGTCAGCCTGCTCACGATTACGGTGTTTTGTGTCCTGTCCGCACGCGCGGGCGGGACACCGCCGTCCGATTTTATGCGGCTGATGCGCGCGCCTCTGATTTTCCTGCTGATTGGCACGCTGCCGATTCTGTTCGCACGCTTTTCCTCGTGGGAGGGGGTGCTGATCGGCATGCGCATCGGCACCGGAATTTATGGGCTGTCCGCGCAATCCATCTGGCAGGGGGTTGAGCTGGTCGCGCGCGCGATGGGCTGCATCGCAAGCGTGTATTTCACGGTTTTGTCCACTCCGATTACGGATTTGCTGCTCGCGCTGCGCCGCATGCGTGTGCCGCAGCTTTTTTTAGAGCTGATGGAGCTCATCTATCGTTTTATTTTTGTGCTGTATGAGACTGCAAACCGCATCCATACCGCGCAGGCATCGCGGCTGGGTTATCACGGTCTGCGGCGCAGCTTTCACTCGCTGGGCGAACTGATTTCGACAGTGTTCCTCAAGGCGTATCGCAAGTCCGATCGCATCTATATTTCACTTGAGGCACGGGGCTATACCGGAGTACTGACTACGCTGCCGCCGCTATATGAGAGCGGAAAGCGGATTTATGTCTGGTGTGCGTGGCTCACAGTCGGTCAGTTCGCTATTTTTATGTTGGAAAGGAGCGTGTTGCCGTTTTGAAAATCATCGAAACCAAGGGGTTGCGCTACACCTATGAAGATGGCACCGCCGCGCTCGATCAGTTGGATTTTTATGCGGAGCAGGGCAGCATCACCGGTCTGCTCGGCGCAAACGGTGCGGGAAAATCCACGCTGTTTCTCAATCTCAACGGCGTGCTGTCCCCGACAGAGGGCGAGGTTTTTGTGGACGGCGCGCGCGTCACATATGATCGCAAAGGCATCCTCGAGCTGCGCCGCAAGGTCGGCATTGTATTCCAGGATCCGGACGATCAGCTTTTTTCCGCAGACGTGTACCGCGATATTTCGTTTGGCGCGATCAACTTGGGACTGCCGGAGGACGAGGTGCGCGCCCGCGTCGAGGACGCGATGGAGAAAACCGGCGTGACCGCGCTGCGTAATAAACCGACCCATGCGCTGTCCTTCGGACAGAAAAAGCGCGTCGCAATCGCGGGCGTGCTCGTGATGCAGCCGTCTGTGCTCATCTTGGACGAGCCCACGGCGGGGCTGGATCCGCAGGGCGTGTCCGACATTATGAAGCTGTGCCGCATGATGCAAAAAGAGCTGGGCATCACCGTGATCATCGCGACACACGACATCGACATTGTGCCGCTGTACTGCGACGAGGCCTTCCTGCTGTCGCAGGGAAAAATTCTCGCGCACGGCACGCCGAAAGAACTGTTTCGCAATCCGAAGCTGCTGCGGCAGCACCATCTGCGCCTGCCGCGCATCGCACATCTTATGGAGATCCTGCGAGACAAAGACGGGCTGAACGTTGACACGGGCGCATCGACCATCGGCGCGGCGCGCCGCGAAATCATCCGCCTGCTGGAGGGTTGAGCATGGAGCAGTTTTCCGTCAAAAATCAAAAAGCGCTGCGCTGCGGCTACACGACCGGAAGCTGCGCCGCTGCCGCCGCTGCCGCTGCCGCGCAGCTTCTGCTGACGGGCAGCGCGCCCGCGGTGGTGCGCCTGCCTACGCCCAAGGGCGTGACGCTGCTGCTTGAAATTGAAAGAGCGCAGCTGCACGCGGATCGTGCGGTCTGTGCGGTGCGCAAGGATAGCGGGGACGACCCCGATGTGACAGACGGCATACGCATCTATGCGACCGCTTCGCGCATTCCGAGCGGCATTGAGATTGACGGGGGACAAGGGGTCGGCCACGTCACCCGACCGGGGCTGTCGTGCTCGGCCGGTGAGGCGGCGATCAACCCGGTTCCGCGCGAGCAGATCAGGCAGGCGGTCGAAAATACTGTAAAGGAAAATTCTTGTCAGCATGGCATAAGAATCGAAATATCTGCGGAAAACGGCGAAGAGATCGCAAAAAAGACATTTAACAGCCGATTGGGAATTATCGGTGGAATCTCCATCCTCGGCACGAGCGGAATCGTTGAACCGATGAGCGAGCAGGCGCTGATCGACACCATCCGCGTGGAAATGGACAGCCGCTGGGCGGCAGGGGAACGGGAAATCCTCGCGTGCCCGGGGAACTACGGGCGCGATTTTGCACGCGAAACGCTGCATATCGATTTGGAACAGGCAATTACAACCTCGAACTATCTGGGGGAAACGCTGGATTACGCCATCTATAAGGGCTTTGCTGGCGTGCTGCTGATCGGACACGCGGGCAAGCTCATCAAGCTCGCGGCAGGTGTCATGCAGACGCATTCGTCCTATGCTGACGGCAGGCAGGAAATCTTCGCGGCACATGCGGCGATGCACGGCGCAGATCCCGCGCTGGCGCGTGCGCTGATGAATGCCATTACGGTCGACGAATGCCTGGATTTGCTGGATGCCGCAGGGCTTACATCATCGGTGCTTGCAAGCATCGGTCTCAAAATCGAAGAACACCTCGAAAAGCGCACGCGCGGTGCGCTGCGTACCGAGTTTATTTTATTTACAAACGCACATGGGGAGCTGCTGCGGTCTGCGGGTGCGACAGCGGCGCTCAAGCGATTTGAGGAGAAAGAAGAATGAATAGAGGAATCTTATACGGTGTCGGTGTCGGTCCAGGCGATCCGGAGCTGCTGACGCGCAAGGCCGCGCGCATTCTGCGCGAAGCGGATGTAATCGCCGTGCCCGCTACCGGAGAGGGCAGGCAGACCGCGCTTGCCATCGTCGCGGAGGAGCTTGCGGGCAAGCCGCTGCTCGACTGTGCAACCCCGATGCTGCGCGACAAGCGCAAGCTTGCGGAAAACTACGACCGCGTGGCGGAGGAGCTGATTGCGCTGCTCGAGCAGGGGAAAACCGTGGCGTTCATCACGCTGGGTGATCCGTCGATTTACTCGACCTACACCTACATCCACCAGCGCGTGCTTGCGCGCGGCTATGATGCCCGGCTGGTTCCGGGTGTGCCGTCTTTTTGTGCGGTGGCGGCGGCGCTCAACCTGCCTTTGTGCGAGGGGGCGGAGATGCTGCACATTGTGCCGTCCTCACACGAGAGCACGGAGGAGGGGCTTGCCCTTTCCGGAAACAAGGTGCTTATGAAGGCCGGACGCGCCATCGGCGAGGTGCGCGACCGCCTTGCGGCGGACGGCAAGCTGCAAAATGCGGCAATGGTCGAGTGCTGCGGAATGGAAAACGAAAAAATCTACCGCTCTTTGGCGGATTTTGATGACGAAGCGAGTTATTTTTCCGTTGTTGTCGTCAAGGAGGAAGCGTTATGATCGAATTTGTTGGAGCAGGGCCGGGTGCCCCCGATCTCATTACTGTGCGCGGCGCAAAGCTGCTGCGCGAGGCGGATGTCATCGTGTATGCAGGCTCACTCGTCAATGCGGCGCTGCTGGATGAAGCAAAGACGGACTGCGAGATTCACAACAGCGCCAAAATGACGCTTGAAGAGGTGCTTGCGGTCATGATTGCGGCGGAGCGCGCGGGCAAGCGCGTTGTGCGGCTGCACACCGGCGACCCGTGTGTTTACGGCGCGCACCGCGAGCAGATGGATGCGCTCGATGCGGCAGGCATCTCATATGAGGTCTGTCCGGGTGTGTCGTCATTCTGCGGTGCGGCGGCGGCGCTCAAGGCAGAGTACACCCTGCCCGATGTCAGCCAGACCGTCATCCTGACCCGTATGGAGGGACGCACTCCCGTGCCCGCAGCGGAGCAAATCGAAAAGCTGGCGGCGCATGGGTCGACGATGGTTATTTTCCTGTCCTCCGGCATGCTGGAGCAGCTTTCCGCGCGCCTGATTGAGGGCGGATACGCGCCCGAAACCCCTGCGGCAATCGTGTATAAGGCTACATGGGAGGATGAACAGGTCGTGCGCACGACGGTATCCGGACTCGCCGATGCGGCGCGCGCGCATGGCATCAGCAAGACCGCACTCATCACGGTCGGCGGCTTCCTCGGCAGCGAATATGAGCGCTCCAAGCTCTACGATCCGGCCTTCACCACAGAATTTCGCGAGGCGAGCAAATGATGCACCTCAAGGTGGTTTCGTTCACGCAAAACGGCGCGGCGCTTGCCGTCCGCGTGCGGGATGCACTCGCGCAGGATTTAGTCGAGTGCTACGCACGCACGGTCGATGATTCGCTGCGTGCGACCACGCTCACGCGCTTTGCACAGCAGGCCATGGTCGATTGCGCAGGCATCCTCTTTATCGGCGCGACCGGCATCGCGGTGCGTGCGATTGCGCCCTATGTGACGGGAAAGGAATACGATCCGGCGGTTTTGGTGCTCGATGAGGCGGGAAAATTCGTCATTCCGCTGCTGTCCGGCCATTTGGGCGGCGCGAATGCGCTCGCGCTGCGGCTGGCACAGGCGCTGGGTGCAACCCCTGTACTCACGACCGCAACCGACGTAAATGATGTGTTTGCGGTCGATACCTGGGCGCAGGAACAGGGGCTGCAAATCGCGCATACCGCGGGCATTCGCTTTGTGTCGGGCGCGCTGCTGCGCGGCGATACGGTCGGGCTGCACACGGAGCTTCCTTTCGTCGGGCGACTGCCGGACGGTATTGTGCAAACCACGGATGCACACACCGGCATTGCCATTTCATGCCGCGCAGGGGACGCGCCGTTTGCGCAGACGCTGCAGCTCATCCCGCGCACGATTGTTGCGGGCATTGGCTGTCGCCGCGGAAAAACGGTCGCCGAGCTGTCGCACGCGCTCGATGCAGTGCTGCGCGAGCACGCAATCGATGCACGCGCGCTCTGCGCGATCGCGACGATTGATGTCAAGCGCGATGAAGTAGGGCTGCTCGCCCTCATCAGGGAACGGCAACTACCGCTGCGCATTTTTTCCGCGGCAGAGCTTAGCGAGACCGACGGCGATTTTACGCCCTCTGCGTTCGTTTCGGATACGGTCGGGGTGGATAATGTATGTGAGCGCGCGGCGGTTCGCGCATCGGGCGGCGCGCTGCTGTGCCGCAAAACCGCGCGCGACGGCGTGACAGTCGCCCTGGCGGCAATCCCAAAGGAGGTACGGTTTTCATGATTATCATGGCAGGAATTGATTACACCCGTGCGAATATCGCGCAGAGAGAGGCGCTCTCCTTCGTTGCGGGGCGTGTGAGCACGCTGCTCGTCACAATTCGCAGGCAAGCCGGCGTTGCGGGGTGCACGCTCATTTCGACCTGCAACCGCACCGAGCTGTACCTGTCCGCGACGGCGGATGTCGATCCGGCGGTGCTGCTGTGTGCCGCTGCAGGCGTTGCACTTGAGCGATTTGAGGGCATTTTTGTGCGGCGAACCGGCGCGGATGCAGTGCAGCATCTGATGGAGGTCGCGTGCGGGCTGCACTCGCAGATTCTCGGGGAGGATCAGATTGTGACGCAGGTCAAGCAGGCCGCGCAGCTCGCGCGGGAGGCAGGCACGGCCGATCCGGTGCTGGCCACATTGTTTCGCTGCGCCGCAACCGCGGGAAAGCTCGCCAAAACCGAAACGCATCTTGTCGCGGTGCCGCGCTCGGCGGCGCATTGCGGCATCGAATTGGCGGCGCGGCGGCTGGGCGGCCTGGCAGGGCGGCGCGCGGTCGTCATCGGCAACGGAGAAATGGGACGCATCGCCTCCGCGCTGCTCGTCGCGCAGGGCGCGCACGTCACCGTGACGCTGCGCACCTATCGCCACGGGGCGACTCTTGTGCCGCATGGCTGCGCCACACAGCCCTATGAGGAACGCATGGCGGCCATCGCGGGCTGCGATCTGGTTGTCAGTGCGACGACCAGTCCGCACTATACGCTGACGGCGGCGCAGATTGCGGCGCTGCCGGACAAGCCTGCGCTGCTGCTTGATTTGTCCCTGCCGCGCGACATTGATCCTGCTGTCGAGGGTGTGCCCTGTCTCAACATCGATGATTTGGGCGAGCTGGAAAGCGAGGACACACTCGATCATGCGCGCATTTTGCAAATCATCGCAGAGCAGGTTGCGCGGTTTGAGGAGTGGGCGGCATATCGCACCGCGCTTCCGGTGATAGAAGAGCTGAAGCAAACCGCGTTTGAGCGCGTTTGGACAGGCGAGGGGGACGAGGAGCTCCTGCGCGCCGCGGTCGATAAGACGATCGACATGCTGCTCGGCAGCATGAAGGACACGGTGACCCCGAAGCTTCTCAATAAAACCCTGCAAAAAATGCAGAAAAATGCCGTTCCGGCAGAGCGAATAAGGAGTAAGGCATGAAAATCTATGTCATAGGGCTGGGCCCGGGCGGCGAGGAACAAATGACGCTGCGCGCGGTGCGTGCGCTTGAAAAATGCGACTGCGTCGCGGGTTATCCGCTGTATTTACAGCTGATTGACGGTCTCATTGCAGGAAAAGAGCGCATTGAGACACCGATGAAGCGCGAGGTCGAGCGCTGCGTCGCCGCGCGTGATGCGGCGCTGGCAGGCAAGACGGTCGCGATGGTGTCATCGGGTGACGCGGGTGTTTACGGCATGGCGGGCGTCATGCACGAGGTGTGCGAAGCGTATCCGGACATCGAGATTGAGGTCATTCCGGGTGTGACGGCGGCATGCGCGGGCGCCGCGGTGCTCGGCGCGCCGCTGATTCACGATTTTGCGGTCATTTCGCTCAGCGATCTGCTCACGCCGTGGGAGAAAATCGAAAAGCGCCTGCGTGCGGCCGCGGAAGCGGATTTTGTGATCTGCCTGTACAATCCGTCCAGCAAAAAACGCGCGGATTATTTGCAGCGCGCGTGCGATTACATCCTTGAATACCGCGCGGCGGAAACCTGCTGCGGCACGGTGCACAGCATCGGACGCGAGGGGGAGCACGGGGAGCTGTGCTCGCTGGGCGCGTTGCGGGACAAGCAGGTTGATATGTTCACGACGGTCATCATCGGCAACAGCCAAACGCGGGTGATTCACGGCAAGCTGGTCACACCGAGGGGTTATAAAGACGTATGAGTATTCTGGTTTTTGCGGGGACGAGCGAGGGGCGCGCACTGGCGCAGTTTCTCTCTGCGCATGGGGTGACGGCCACCGTTTGCGTCGCCACCGAATACGGCGAAATGACGCTGCCTGCGCTGCCCGCTATTACGGTGCGCCGCGGACGCATGCAGGAGGCGGAGATGCGCGACGTGATGCGCGCCCATGAGCTGGTCATTGACGCGACACATCCGTACGCCGATGCGGTGACGCGCAACATCCGCACCGCATGCGCGCACACCGGCACGGAATATCTGCGGCTCGTGCGCCCGCGCGTTGCGAGCGGTCAGCCGGTTGTAACGGTGCCGGATACCGCTGCCGCCGCCGCGTTTTTAAACGGCGTGACCGGTTCGGTGCTGCTGACGACCGGCAGCAAGGAACTGGAGGCATTCACCGCGGTCGAGCGCTATGCCGAACGGCTGTGGCCGCGCGTGCTGCCCACTGCACAGGTGCTGCAAAAATGTGAAGCGCTCGGCTATCCCGGTGCGCATATCATCGCGATGCAGGGGCCGTTTTCGTACGAAATGAATCGGGCACTGCTACACTGCACCCGCGCCAAATATCTCGTGACAAAGGATACGGGCGCGGCGGGCGGCTTTGCGGAAAAGCTGCGCGCCGCGGCGGACATGGGCACGACCGTCGTGCTCATCAGCCGCCCGACCGAGGAAAGCGGCTTGACGCTCGCGGAGATGTATGCGCTGCTCGAGCAGCGGTTTGCGCTGTCATCATGCGAAAAATCTGCGAAAAACGCGCGCTTTCCGCTGTTTGTTTCGCTTTGCGACCGCAGATGTGTGATCTTCGGTGCGGGGCGCATCGCCGCACGGCGCGCGGCTGTCCTGCGGGAAGCGGGTGCATCGGTCACAGTCATCGCGCCCGAAGCGCGCGGCGTGACACCCGATTTGGCGCGCGGCTATCAGCCGGGCGATCTCGCGGGCGCATTTTTGGCGGTGGCCGCAACCGATGACCGGGCGGTCAATGCGCGCATCGCGGCGGACTGCAAACAGGCTGAAATTTTGTGCAGCGTCGCGGACTGCGCGCAGGAAAGCACGTTTTATTTTCCCGCGCTTTGTCGGGCGGGCAAGCTGACCGCAGGCGTCGTATCGGACGGCAGCGACCACGCGGCGACCGCGAAAGCGGCGGCACGCATCCGCGAAATCTTACAGGAGGAGGGCGGCATATGAAAGTGATTAAAATCGGCAGCCGGGAAAGCCGCCTTGCGGTCGTGCAGTCGGAGAGCGTCATTGCGGCGCTTCACGCGGCGGGCTATGAAACCGCGCTTGTGACGATGAAAACGACCGGAGACAAAATTTTAGATAAAACCTTGGATAAAATCGGCGGAAAAGGCCTGTTTGTCAAGGAACTGGACGAGGCTCTGCGCGATGGCCGCGCGGATTTTACGGTGCACAGCCTGAAAGATATGCCGATGGACACGCCCGAGGATCTGCCGCTCGTCGCGACCTCGCTTCGTGCGGACGCACGCGATGTGCTCGTGCTTCCTGCGGGGGTGCGCACGCTCAATCCCGACAAACCAATTGGCTGCTCCAGTGCGCGGCGGCGCATCCAGCTGCAAAAGCTCTATCCGCAGGCGCGCATCGAGCCGGTGCGCGGCAACGTGCAAACGCGGCTGCGCAAGCTGGATGAGGGGCAGTACAGCGCCCTCGTGCTCGCGGCAGCGGGGCTGCATCGGCTGGGGCTGGAGGAGCGGATCGACCGCTATTTTACGGTCGAGGAAATTCTGCCTGCTGCCGGACAGGCAATCATTGTGGTGCAGGCGCGCGTGGGCACCGATCCGACCTGCCTGTCAGCGTGGCATGACAGCGGCGCGTGGAGCTGCATGCTCGCGGAGCGCGCGTTCGTGCGCACGCTGGACGGCGGCTGCTCTTCGCCTGTGGCGGCGCATGCAACGCTGCAGGGCGAGTGCTTGCGGCTGCGTGGCATGTATGTGAGCGCGGATGAAAGCATCGTGCGGTTTGGCACGATGGAGGGCGCGTCCGCGCATGCGGAGACACTCGGAAACACACTCGCGCAGCAGCTGCGCGCGGGAGGGGAGACACCATGAACGGAAGCGTGATTTTAGTCGGTGCAGGCCCGGGCGACAAGGGTTTGCTGACGCTGCGCGGCGCGCAGGTGCTGCAAAGCGCCGAAGTGGTCGTATACGATCGTTTGGTCGGGGCGGATGTGCGCGCGATGATTCCGGACGACGCGGAGCGCATCGACGTCGGCAAGCAGAGCAACCGACATCCTGTGCCGCAGGAGCGTATCAACGAAATCCTAATCGAAAAGGCGCGCGTGGGCAAGCGGGTCGTCAGACTCAAGGGCGGCGACTGCTATGTGTTCGGGCGCGGCGGCGAAGAGGTGGAGGAGCTGGTCGCGGCGGGCGTGCCGTTTGAGGTCGTGCCCGGTGTCACTTCGGCGCTGGCCGCACCGGCGTATGCGGGCATTCCGGTGACACATCGCGATTTTTGCTCGTCGGTGCACATTGTGACCGCGCATGCGAAAAAAGGCGGCGCGCTGCAAATCGACTTCGAGAGTCTGCTCAAAACCGGCGGCACGCTGGTCTTTTTGATGGGCGTGAGCGCGCTGGACTTTGTGATGAACGGGCTGCTCGCCGCAGGCGCGTCCCCCGATCTGCCTGCCGCGGTGGTGGAAAACGGCACGCGCTATAACCAGCGCCGTCTGGTTGCGACCGTGGGTACGCTCACGCGTAAGGCGGCGGAAATGGGGCTGCAAAGTCCGGCGATTATTCTGGTTGGCAAGGTGTGCACGCTCGCGGACACGCTGGACTGGTTTGGCAATCTGCCGCTGCACGGCAAGCACGTGGTCGTAACGCGCCCGAAGGCGCGCGCGGGCACGCTTGCCGACCGCTTGCGCGCACTGGGCGCGGGTGTGACCGAATACCCCTGCATCGAAACGACCGAAACACCCGAGGTATCCCTGCCTACCGATTTGCGCGCCTATCACTGGGTCGTGCTCACGAGTCCGGCAGGCGTGCCCGCGCTGCTGCACGCGCTTGAAGCGCACGGCACCGACATGCGCGCGCTTTACGGCTGCCGCTTTGCCTGCATCGGGCAAGGAACCGCGCGGGAATTGGCGGCATACGGCATCCGTGCGGACTATGTGCCTGCGCATTTTGATGCCAAGCATTTGGCGCAGGGGCTGTGCGAAATCGTGCGCGCGGAGGAGCGCGTGCTCATCGTGCGCGCGGCACAGGGCACGCCCGAGCTGACCGAAATTCTGGCCGCGGGCGGCATCACATACGAGGAGCTCGCAGTATATGAAACGCGCCACCGCAGCGCACAAAGCGAGGCACTGACCGCAGATATTGCAGCAGACGCGGTCGATTTTGTCACCTTTACAAGCGCATCGACCGTGCACGCCTTCGTGCAATCCGCGCCCGGTGCCGTGCTGACCGCGTTTCGTGCGGTGTGCATCGGAGACGCGACCGCAGCCGCGGCGCAGAGCTATGGAATGAACATTGTAACGGCGAAAAATGCCACGATCGACGACATGGTCGCCTGTATTCTGGAGGAATCGTAATATGGAACAGCGTATCCGTCCGCGCCGCCTGCGGCGCACACCCTCGCTGCGCAAAATGGTGCGCGAGACCCGTTTGTCGCCCGAAAGCCTCATTTGGCCGGTTTTCGTGCGCGAAGGACAGGGGATCTATGAGGAAATTCCGTCATTGCCCGGGCAATATCACTATAGTCCCGATCAGCTGCATCGCATGCTCGAGCGCGCAAAGGCAAGCGGTGTGAGCAAGGTCATGCTGTTCGGTCTGCCCGAGCAAAAGGACGAAATCGGCTCGGGCGCATGGGCGGCGGACGGCATCGTACAGCAGGGAATCCGCGCGATTAAGGCGCTCGATCCGGATTTTTATGTCGTGACCGATGTGTGCATGTGCGAGTATACCTCGCATGGGCATTGCGGCATTTTGTGCGGCCACGATGTGGATAACGATAAGACACTCGAGGTGCTTGCCAAAACCGCGCTGAGTCACGCGCAGGCGGGCGCGGATATGGTCGCGCCGTCCGACATGATGGACGGACGCGTGGAGACGATTCGCGACATACTGGACGAAAACGGCTTTCAAAACGTGCCAATCATGTCGTATGCGGCAAAGTACGCATCGTTTTTCTACGGCCCGTTCCGCGATGCCGCAGGCTCTGCGCCGTCGTTCGGCGACCGCCGCTCCTATCAGATGGACTGGCACAACGGCCGCGAAGCGATGCGCGAATGCGCGCTTGACGTGCTGGAGGGCGCGGATATTTTGATGATTAAGCCCGCGATGAGCTATCTGGATCTCGTGCACGAGGCAAAGCAGCGTTTTGACCTGCCGATTGCGGCGTATTCGGTCTCGGGCGAGTATGCGATGATCAAGGCGACCGCGCAGGCGGGGCTCATCGACGAGTACGGCGTGATGTGCGAAAGCGCGGTCAGCATTTTCCGCGCGGGCGCGGATATTCTGATCACCTACTTTGCAAACGAGCTCGCCGACGCGATTCGTAAGGGGGATATCGGCTGATGGATTTATCGGAAAAGCTGTTTGAGCGCGCCTGCAAGGTGCTGCCCGGCGGTGTCAATTCGCCGGTGCGCGCGTTTCGTGCGGTCGGCGGCAAGCCGCGGTTTTTGCAAAAGGGACTGGGCAGCCATGTGCTGGACGCGGACGGCAAGGAGTATATCGATTTTGTCGGCTCGTGGGGGCCGATGATTCTCGGGCACAGCCATCCCGACATCCTCGCGGCGGTGTATGAGCGCATGACGGACGGTCTGTCATTCGGCGCGCCGACCGCACTCGAGGTCGAAATGGCGGAGCGTATGGTCGACATGGTGCCGCATATTGAGATGGTGCGCATGGTAAATTCCGGCACGGAGGCGGTCATGAGCGCGCTGCGTCTGGCGCGCGGCGCAACCGGCCGTGAAAAAATCATCAAGTTTGAGGGCTGCTATCACGGGCATTCCGATGCGATGCTCGTCGGCGCGGGCTCGGGCGCGCTCACGCAGGGTGTGCCCGATTCAAGCGGTGTAACGGCCGGCGCAGCGCGCGATACACTGATTGCACAATACAACGATCTTCACTCGGTCGAGATGCTGCTGGATGCCAACGAGGGACAGATTGCAGCGATTATCGTCGAGCCGGTCGCGGCGAATATGGGTGTGGTCGCACCGCAGGAGGGCTTCCTTGCAGGGCTGCGCACGCTGTGCGACAAGCACGGTGCGCTGCTGATTTTCGATGAAGTCATCACAGGATTCCGCCTGGCGCCCGGCGGCGCGCAAGCATATTTCGGCGTGCGCGCCGATCTCGTCACCTATGGGAAAATTATCGGCGGCGGTATGCCGGTCGGCGCGTATGCAGGCAGCCGTGCACTGATGGAGCAGGTCGCGCCCTGCGGCCCGGTCTATCAGGCGGGCACGCTTTCGGGCAATCCGGTCGCGATGGCGGCGGGCATTGCCCAGCTCAAAATCCTGTGCGACCATCCGGAGTGCTATACGGTCATGGAGCAGAGCGCGGCATTTCTCGCGCAGCACCTGCGGGAGAGCGCGGCGGCGCACGGCATCGCACTGACGGTCAACCAGATTGGCTCGCTGCTGTGCCCATACTTCACAGACCATGCAGTTGACGGCTTTTCTCAGGCGAAAACAGCGGATACCATGCGCTACGCGCACTATTTTAACGGCATGCTTGCGCGCGGCATCTATCTCGCGCCGTCGCAGTTTGAGGCGATGTTTGTCAGCGCCGCGCACACCCGCAACGATCTTGCGTTCACAGTGCAGGCAGCGGAGGAAACCCTCGCGGAGATGGCGGCAAACACATAAGGAAGAAAGAGGGAACGCATGCGCTTTTTTATCATTGGTGCGGGCTTGGGAAACGAAGCCCTGCTGACAGGCGATGCGCGGCGCGCACTGCTTGAAGCAGATGCCGTGTTTTCAACCGCGCGGCTCGCGCAGGGTCTGTCCGCGCTGCGCCCGGACTGCATCGTGTGCGCGATTAGCGAGCTGTCCGCGCGCGCCTGTGCTGCGCAGGCGCATACGGTCGCGGTGCTGGTTTCGGGCGATACAGGATTTTTCAGCGCGGCGAAGCGGCTGCACGCCCAGTTTGCGGCGCATGGCGAGGTCACGCTGCTGTGCGGTGTGTCCAGCCTGCAATATTTTTGCGCAAAGCTCGGTACGCAGTACGACGATATTCACCTTTGCAGCGTGCATGGGCGTGCGGGCAGTCTGCTCGGCGCAGTCAGCTACCACAGGCGCGTATTTGCGCTGACCGGCGGCGCGCAGACCGCGCAGACCGTATGCCGCGCGCTGACCGCGGCGGGGCTGGGCGGTGTATTCGTTGCAATCGGGGAAAATCTGGGCGCGCCGGACGAGCGCATCGCGACGGGAACGGCCAGCATGTTTGCGGACGAGCCGTGCGGCGATCTCGCGGTGCTGCTTGTGGAGCACGACGATGCGGTCGATGCGCACGAGCCTGTGCGCGACGAGATGCTGACGCGCGGCAATGTGCCCATGACGAAGGAAGAGGTGCGCTGGGTATCCGCCGCCAAACTCGCGGTGCGTCCGCATGACACGGTGTGGGATGTGGGCGCCGGCACGGGTGCGGTCACGCTGGAGCTGGCGCGCCGCGCGTCGCAGGGCACGGTGTGGGCGGTCGAGCGCGACCCCGAAGCGATTGCGCTGCTCTGCCTCAACCGTGCAAAGCTCGGCGGCTACAATATTTGTCCGGTGGAGGGGGCGGCGCCCGCTGCGCTGCAAGAGCTGCCCGCGCCCGACCGCGTGTTCATCGGCGGCAGCGGCGGTCATCTGCGCGAAATTTTGCACATCGTGCAGAGCAAGAACCGCGCGGCGCGCGTGGTCATCAACGCGATCGCGCTCGAAACCCTGCACGAGGCAACGGCCGCACTCGAGGAGATGGGCTTTGCAAACCGCGCGGTGGTGCAGCTCGCAGCGGCGCGCGGCAAAGCGGTCGGCAAGTACACGATGATGACCGCAAACAATCCGGTCTTTATCATCAGCGGAGGCGGCGACGATGCAACTTAATCTGCCGCGCCTGCTGATCGGCGGCACGCAGTCCGGCTGCGGCAAAACCACCGTGACGAGTGCGATTTTGCAGGCATTTGTCAATCGGGGTCAGATACCCGCCGCGTTTAAATGCGGTCCGGATTATATCGATCCGATGTTCCACACCGAGATTATCGGCGCGCCCTCGCGCAATCTGGATTTATTTCTGTGCGCACCGGATACCGTGCGCGCGCTGCTCGCAAAAAACGGTGCGGGCGCGCCGCTCGCGGTCATCGAGGGCGTGATGGGATATTACGACGGGGTCGCCGGCATGACAGCGCAGGCATCCGCGTGCGATCTTGCGGTGCAGACCGATACACCGAGCGTGCTTGTGCTGTCGGTCAAGGGCATGTCGCTGTCCGCGGCGGCGGTGCTGCGCGGCTTCATGGAGTTTGCGCCCAACACCGTGCGCGGCGTCATTCTGAACGGTGTTTCCGAGGGGATGTATGCCTATTATCGCGACATCATCGAACAAAATACAGGATTGCGCGTATACGGGCATCTGCCGCACTGCCCGGAGGCGGAGATTGGCAGCCGCCACCTCGGGTTAATCACCGCAGGCGAAATCACCGATCTAAAGGAGCGGCTGCACCGTCTGGCGGAATGCGCCGCGCGCACGATCGATCTGGACGGACTGCTCGCGCTCGCGCGCAGTGCCCCTGCGCTGCGCTACACCCCGTTTTCGCCGCAGCCGGTCTGCACGCCGCCTGTGCGCATCGGATTGGCGCGCGATCGCGCCTTTTGCTTCTACTATGCGGACAGTTTGGATTTGCTGCGCGCGCTCGGCGCGGAGCTGGTTCCGTTTTCGCCGCTGCACGATAGCGCACTGCCGGACGGTCTGCACGGGCTGTATCTCGGCGGAGGTTATCCCGAGCTTGCGCGCGCGGCCCTGGGCGCGAACCGCACGATGTGCGACAGCATTGCGCGCGCGGTGCGCGGCGGTCTGCCGACAATCGCGGAGTGCGGTGGCTTCATGTATTTACAGCAGCGCATTGAGGAGCAGCCCATGGTTGGCGTACTGCCCGGCGCGGCGCATCTGGAGCGCAAGCTGCAAAATTTCGGCTATATCACGCTGACGGCACAGCGCGATACGCTGCTGTGCCGCGCGGGACAGTCCATCCGCGCGCATGAGTTCCACTATTCGGTGTCCGATGACGCGGGCAACGCATTCCGCGCGGAAAAGCCGCTGCGCACGCGTGCATGGAACTGCATCCATGCGACGGACACCCTGTTTGCCGGGTATCCGCACCTGCATTTATGTGCAAATCCGGATTTTGCCATCAATTTTGTGCGTCGCTGCGACGCTTACCGAAAGGGGAAATGACCTATGACGCTCGCACAGGCATTGGAGCGCATCGCGCCTGCCGAGGAGGAAGCGCGCTGCGAGGCGAGGCGGCGGCAAAATGATATGGCAAAGCCTCTGGGCAGTCTCGGGCTGCTCGAGGATGCGATTGACACGCTGGCAGGTGCGCAGGGGAGCGCGCGCGTCGCAATCGACCGCCGCGCGGTCGTGGTGTTCTGCGCGGATAACGGCGTGGTCGCGCAGGGGGTGACCCAGTGCGGACAGGACGTGACCGCAATCGTGACGGAAAACCTCAGCAAGGGCGATACGACCGTGTGCATCATGTCACGCCGCGCTGGGGTCGACGTGCTTCCGGTGGACATCGGCGTTGCGCGGCCGGTCGCGGGGGAACGGATTTTGCAGCGCAATGTGATGCGCGGCACACGCGACATGACGGTTGAGCCTGCAATGACGCGTGCGGAGTGCGTGCGCGCCATCGAAACCGGCATCGACATCGCGCGCACCTGCAAGGAGCGCGGGTATCAGCTGCTTGCGACTGGGGAAATGGGCATCGGCAACACGACGACCAGCTCCGCAGTCGCCGCCGTACTGCTGGGTGTTGCGCCCGAAACCGTGACAGGGCGCGGCGCAGGCCTGTCGAGCGCGGGGCTGACGCGCAAAATCCGCGCCATCGAGCGCGCGCTTGCGCTGCACTGTCCGCGCGCGGATGATGTGATCGGCACCATTTCGTCCGTGGGCGGACTGGACATCGCGGGCATGGTCGGGCTGTATCTGGGCGGTGCACTCTACCGCCTGCCGGTCGTGATGGACGGCTTTATCTCCGCGGTGTCCGCGCTTGCCGCCGTGCGGCTGTGCCCCAACGTGCGCGGTTATCTTCTGGCGTCGCATATTTCCGCTGAACCCGCGGGACAGCGCATATTGGATGCGCTCGACGCCCGGCCGCTGATTTGTGCGGGCATGCGTTTGGGCGAGGGCACGGGCGCGGTCGCGGCGATTGCACTGCTCGATCTCGCGCTGGCGGCATACCACGAAATGGTCAGCTTCGATGACATCCGAATCGACCGCTATGAGCATTTGACATGAGCCGGCTCATTGTGGTGACCGGTGGGTCAGCGAGTGGGAAATCCGCGCATGCCGAGCGTATTCTGTGCACGCTGGCGCCGCGTGAGCGGCTCTATCTCGCGACGATGCAGCCCTTCGGCGCGGAGGCGCAGGCACGTATCGCGCGCCATCGCGCCATGCGCGCGGACAAGGGATTTGAAACGCTTGAATGCACACATGATCTTGCAAATTTGCAGCTTCCAGTCCGTTATGACGGCATTTTGCTCGAGGATGTGGGCAATCTGCTCGCAAACGAGCTGTACGATCCGAAGGGCACGGGCGAACACGCAGCCAAGACGGCATGCGCGGGCATCCTGCACCTTGCGGCGCAGTGCGGCACGCTCGTCGCGGTCACAAACGAGGTCTTTTCGGACGGGCTGCGCTATGAGGACGAGACCGTGCGCTATATCCGCGCACTCGGTCAGCTCAACACCGCGCTCGCCGCGCGCGCGGACGCGGTTTACGAATCGGTCTGCGGCATCCTGATTGCACATAAGGGGGAGATGTTTTGCTGGGAAAGAATCTGACGTCGGGCTTTTGCGTGGCGTTTTCGCTGTATTCCAAAATCCCCATGCCGCGCACCGAATGGAACCGCGACACCATGAAATATGCGCTCGGCTTTCTGCCGCTTGTCGGTGTCGTCGTCGGCCTGCTCGAGCTGGGCTGGCTGCATGTTGCGGCGCGGCTGCAGCTTGAAACCGCGCTGTATGGTGTGGTCGCGGCGCTGCTGCCCCTGCTTGTGACGGGCGGCATCCATATGGACGGCTTTACGGACACCAGCGATGCGCTGTGCTCCTACGGCGATCTGGATAAACGGCTGGAAATTCTGAAGGATCCCCATGTCGGTGCGTTTGGGGTGATGTATTTTGCCGCGCTGCTGCTGCTGCAATGCGCGCTGTATTGCCAGTTTTTCGCCGTGCCCGCGCTTGCGCCGGTGCTCGTGATCGGATTTGCGCTGGCGCGCACCATCGGCGGCGGCGCGATCGTGTGGCTGCCGTGCGCCAAAAATTCTGGTCTTGCGCATACCTTCGCACAGGGCAGCGACCGCAAGCCGGTGCGCGCCGCGATGGTCATCGAGGGACTTGTGTGCCTGCTTGCGATCGCATATTTCAGTCCGATTTGCGCGGCGGTGCTCGCGGCGGCGCTCGCGGCGCTGCTGCCTCTGTATCGCGCGTTCTGTCTGCGCACCTTTGGCGGTGTGACAGGGGATTTGGCAGGTTTTGCAATCACGCTCGCCGAGACCGGCATTCTGCTTGTGTGCACGGTCGGCGGGCTGCTGATGAGGGGTTTATCATGACAGCTTTGTATATTGGCGGCGCAGGACAGGGTAAATATGCCCTCGCGCGGCGCATTCACGGGGTGCAGGCCCCCATTGTGGACGCCTTGCATGCGCGCGTACGGGATGTGCTTGCGCAGGGCGGCGACCCAATGGCGCTGCTGCCCGCGCTGCAGGGACAAATCGTGCTGTGCGACGAGGTCGGCTGCGGGATTGTGCCGCTCGAGCGCGCGGAGCGCGACTGGCGCGAGGCGGTCGGCAGGCTGTGCTGCGCGTTGGCGGCGCACGCCGATCTCGTTGTGCGCGTTACGGCAGGGCTGCCGCAGGTGCTAAAGGGGGAATTACCATGAGAATCGCCGCAATCTGTCTGGGCTATGTGCTCGACGCGCTGATCGGGGATCCGCACGGGCTGTGGCATCCGGTCTGCGCGATCGGCTCCCTGATTGCACGCACGGAAAAGCTGCTGCGTGGCATCTTTCCCAAAACCCCACGCGGAGAGCAGGCGGCAGGTGCGTGCCTGTGGATCACCGTGTGCGCGCTTTCGTTTGCGGTGCCGTTTGCGCTGCTGCGGTTTGCAGGATGGGTGCATCCGCTGCTTGCTTTTGCGCTCGAAACCCTGATGTGCTATCAGATTTTCGCGCGGCGCGCGCTGCGTGACGAAAGCGGCAAGGTCTACGACCGCTTGGCGCAGCACGATCTCGCGGGTGCGCGCACCGCGGTGGGCTATATTGTCGGGCGCGACACCGCATCGCTGTCCGAGGAGGGTGTCATAAAGGCAACCGTGGAAACCGTTGCGGAGAACGCAACGGACGGCGTGGTTGCGCCCATGCTGTATCTGTTTCTCGGCGGCGCGCCGCTCGGATTTTTGTACAAGGCGGTCAACACCATGGATTCCATGGTGGGATACAAAAATGAAAAGTATCTGCACTTTGGCCGCGTGCCGGCGCGGCTGGACGATGTATTCAACTGGATTCCCGCACGTTTGACCGCACTGTGCATGATTGTGGCAGCACCTGCGGCCGGACTGGACGGTGCGGCAGCATATCGCATCTGGAAGCGCGATCGCCGCAAGCATGCCAGCCCGAATGCGGCGCAGACCGAGGCCGCGTGCGCAGGCGCGCTCGGAATCCGGCTTGCCGGAAGCGCCTTTTACTTTGGCAAGCTCTGCGAAAAACCGACACTCGGCGATCCGACCCGCGCAATCGAAGCGGAGGACATTGGCCGCACGAACTGCCTGATGACCGCGGCGGCAACCTTGGCGCTGCTGCTGTTTTCGCTCGCGGCGCTCGTACTTTTGCTCATTTTTTAGGGGAGAACGATGGTGATGGAACTCATTCACGGCGGCGATGTTTACAGCTATGCGGCGGCGCATGGCGGTGCAATGCCGCTCGATCTGTCGGCGAATATCAATCCGTCCGGCATTCCGCCGCGCGTGTCTCAGGCGATGCACGATGCCATCGCGCAGTGCACGCATTATCCCGATCCGCTGTGCCGCGACCTGCGGCGGGCGATCGGTGCGGCGCAGCAGGTGGAGGCGGACTGGATTTTCTGCGGCAACGGCGCGGCCGAGGTGTTGTTTCGGCTGTCCGCGGTTCTTCGTCCGCAGCGCGCGCTGCTCACCGCGCCGACCTTTGCGGAGTACGAGCAATCGCTGCCCGATTGCGCGCTGCGCTTTCACATGCTGCGCGAGGATGAGGGATTTGCGTTGACGGCGCGCTTTTTAGAGGAGCTGACACCCGATCTGGACGCGGTGTATCTCTGCAGCCCCAACAATCCGACCGGACGCACGGTTGACCCTGCGCTTTTGTGTGAAATCGCCGCGCGCTGCAAGCAAAACCGCACATGGCTCATCGTGGACGAGTGTTTTCTGGATTTTCTGGAGGATGAGGCGCAGCATACGCTGCGCGCGCTCCTGCCTGACTGCGACCGGCTGGTGCTGCTGCGTGCGTTCACCAAGATGTACGCCGTGCCCGGCGTGCGGCTGGGCTACTGCATGAGCGCGAACGCCGCGCTCCTCGACGGGCTGTACCGCGCGGGACAGCCGTGGAACGTGTCGGTCATTGCGCAGGCATGCGGCATCGCGGCGGCGCAGGAGACAGAATTTGTTCGGCGCACCGCCGCCGCAATCGCGCGTGAGCGCGCAGCACTGACCGCTGCGCTGCGCGCATGCGGACTGACCGTTTATCCGGCGCAGGCAAATTTTGTGCTGCTGCACACGCAAGATCGATTTTTTGGCGAAAAACTCAAAGAAAAAGGCATTTTGGTGCGCGATTGCTCCAATTACAGGGGGCTTTCCGCGGGATATTACCGCGTTGCGGTGCGCGACGAAGCCGCGCGGCAGCGGCTGCTCGCGGCGCTGACCGATTAAATACGCAGAAAGGGGAGGGGCAATGGCAAATTTCATGCTTTGTATTGACGGAATGGACGAAGCAGGCGCGCCTGCGCCGCTGCTGCCCATCCGCAGATTGCTTGCGCAGGGCACGGTGTCGACTGTGCCTCCGGGCGCGGCTGCGGACAGCATGGGCTGCATTTTGCGGCTGCTCGGCAGCGCGGAGGCGGATATTCCAACCGGTCGGGCGGCGCTCGAAGCGCGCGCAATCGGCCTGCCCCTGCAAGCGGAAAACGCGGTGCTGCGCTGCACCCTGTGCCGCGTGGAAGAGGGAAAAATCGCGCCCGCAGCACGCGATGCCGCAGCGCTCCTCGGCGCGGTACCGCTGCCCGCAGGCTGGACGCTTGCGCCGATGGCCAGCTATCGCTGCCTGCTGCGCATTGCAGATGGCGCGGCGCAGCTTCCGCAGCTCATCACGCTGCCGCCGCACCAGTATTTCGGTACATCGGTGGAGGAGCTGCTTCCGCGCGGCGGCGCACTGGGGGAGGCGCTGGCGGACTTTGTGCGCGCGAGCATGCGTGCGCTGCCGCAGCATGTGCTGCTGCCGTGGGGACAGAGCGTGCCGTGCACCCTGCCGTCCTTTGCGGAGCACACGGGCTTGCGCGCGGCGATGGTGTGCCACGCCGACATTGTGCGGGGCATCGCATGCGCGCTCGGAATGGACTGTCCGTCCGTTGCGGGTGCGACCGGGGACACCGACACCGATCTGCGCGCCAAATACGAAGCCGCACGTGCACTCGCGCGCACGCATGATCTGGTCGTGATTCACGTGAACGGCTGCGACGAAGCCGGACATCGTCGTGAGCATGCTCAGAAATATGCGTTTCGCGACCGCGTGCTGCGCCAAATTTTTGAGCCGATTCATCGCACGCTGGGCGCGCAAGAGCGCCTTCTGCTGTGCACAGACCACCAGACCGACAGCACGACGGGCGCGCACGGCAATGCACCCGTGCCGTTTTGGATCTATGGGAACGGGGCTTGCGCAGCCCAGGAATATCAATTTGAAGACGCCGGCGCGCCGCTGCGGCTGCTGCTTGGCAGGGAGGAACGGTGAATATGGCAAAGGCGATCATGGTACAGGGCACGACCTCAAACGCAGGAAAAAGCCTGCTCACAGCGGCGCTATGCCGCATTTTTGCGCAGGACGGCTATCGCGTCGCGCCCTTTAAAGCGCAGAATATGGCGCTCAACTCCTATATCACCGCGGACGGTATGGAGATGGGTCGCGCACAGGTGATGCAGGCGGAGGCGGCAGGCGTGGCGCCCGATGTGCGCATGAACCCCATCCTGCTCAAGCCGACGAGCGACAGCGGCTCGCAGGTCATCGTAAACGGCAAGCCGATCGGCAACCGCACAGCGACGGCATACTATGCGGAAAAGGCGGCGCTGCGCCCGCTTGTGCAGCGCGCGTATGACAGTCTTGCGGCAGAATACGACATCATCGTCATCGAGGGGGCGGGAAGCCCGGCGGAAATCAACCTCAAGCAGGATGATCTCGTCAATATGGGCATGGCAAAGATGGCGCGCGCGCCCGTGCTGCTCGTCGGGGACATCGACCGCGGCGGTGTATTCGCCGCATTATATGGCACGGTCGCGCTGCTCGATGAGGAGGAGCGCGCTTTGGTCAAGGGGCTGGTGATTAACAAATTTCGCGGCGACGTGGATATCCTGCGGCCGGGGCTGAGCATGCTCACCGATCTGGTGCACAGGCCTGTGCTCGGCGTTGTGCCCTATACCGTGCTCGATCTTGACGACGAGGACAGCCTGTCCGAGCGCCTGTCCGCGAAGGACGCGCCCGCGCTCGTCAAAATCGCGGTGCCGCGCCTGCCGCGCCTGTCAAACTTCACCGATCTCAACGCGCTTGCGCGCATCGAGGGCGTGCATGTGCGTTATGTCAGCCGTCCGGACGAGTTCGCCGATGCCGATCTGATTGTACTGCCCGGCAGCAAAAACACGATGGAGGATTTGCGATGGCTGCGGCAAAACGGCATGGAAGCGCAGATTTGCAAATGCGCGGCCGCAGGCGTGCCGGTATTTGGCGTGTGCGGCGGCTATCAGATGATGGGGCAGCGCATTTCCGATCCCGCGGACACGGAGGGCGGCGGCGTGCTTGCCGGCATGGGACTGCTGCCCACCGAAACCGTCTTTGAGACGGAAAAGATGACGACGCAGGTGCAGGGGCGGATGCTGCCCACGCAGGGCGCGCTGTCCGCGCTGGGCGAAGCGGCATTCACCGGATACGAAATCCACATGGGGCGCACCGCGCGGCTGGGCGGCGCACCGCTCACGGTGATTGACCGCGGCGGCACCCGCACCGAAGAGGGCTGCCAGCACGGCAGCTGCTACGGCACCTATGTGCACGGCATTTTTGATAGCGAGGCGGTTGCGAAAGCGATCATCGGCACGCTGCTGGCGCGCAAGGGCTACGCGGCGGACGCGGTCGTGGCGTTTGACAGCGAAGCGTATAAGCAGGCGCAGTATGATAAGCTGGCGCAGGTCGTGCGCGCAGCGCTGGATATGGAGCAAATATATCGGATTTTGCAGGAGGGCGTATGAGCGGATTGGTGCATATTTATTGCGGCGACGGCAAGGGAAAGACAACCGCGGCCTTTGGGCTTGCGCTGCGCAGCGCGGGCTGCGGCAACAAGGTTGTGGTTGCGCAATTTTTGAAGGATGGGCAGTCGGGCGAGTGCCGCGCGCTGCGCACGTTTTCTAATGTGGTGCTGCTCGGCTGCAACCCGTCGGGAAAGTTCTCTTTCCGTATGGACGAGGCGGAAAAGGAGCAGACCCGGCAGGCATCGCAGCAAACCCTGCGCGAAGCACTGGCGGCGGCGCGCGATGCGCGCCTGCTTGTGCTCGACGAGGTGATGGCGGCTGTCAGCAGCGGCTTTCTCACGGTAGAAGAGGTCGTCGAGGCGGTCACGGGCCGTCCGTCTGAGCTGGAGCTTGTGATGACCGGACGCAATCCTCCGGCAGAGCTTACGGCGCTGGCCGATTACATTTCCGAAGTCAGAAAAATCCGCCACCCGTTTGACCGCGGCATCGCGGCGCGGGACGGCATCGAGCGATAGGAGAAGTAGCATGGGATTTGAAACACTGAAGCCTGCGGAGATCGAAAAGCGCAGCTTTGCGATCATCACACAGGAGCTGGGCGCGCGCACCTTCCCCGAGGGGCAGGCGGAAATCGTCAAGCGCGTCATTCACACCTCGGCAGACTTTGAGTATGCCGATGCGCTCGCATTTTCGCCCGATGTCGTGCATAGGGCGCATGAAGCACTGCGCGCGGGCGCGACCATCGTTACGGATACGCAAATGGCGCTTGCGGGCATCAACAAGGGCATGCTCGCCTCGCTCGGCGGACAGGTGCGGTGCTTCATGTCGGAGCCCGAGGTTGCGCGCGAGGCAAAGGAGCGCGGCGTCACGCGTGCGACCATATCCATGGAGCACGCGGCGAAATTGGACGGCCCGCTGATTTTTGCAATCGGCAACGCGCCGACCGCGCTTGTGCGCCTGCATGAGCTGATTGCCGCGGGCACTTGTGCCCCTGCGCTGCTCATCGGTGTGCCGGTCGGTTTTGTCAATGTCGTGGAATCCAAAGAGCTGTTTCTGGACGGGGATACCCCTTATATCATTGCGCGTGGGCGCAAGGGCGGTTCGAATGTGGCGGCGGCGATTGTCAACGCGCTGCTATATCAGATTGTGCAGCGGGAGGGATTTTGATGATGGGAAAAAAGGCACTGGCGGTCATCAGCTTTGGTACGAGCTATCCGGAAGCACGCGCCGCAATTGAGCACATCGAGGGCGCACTTGCCGCGGCGCGGCCCGGTTATGACTTTTATCGGGCATTCACCTCGGACATGATCATTCGCAAGATCGAGCGCGAGGAGGGCATTCACATTCCCACACCCGAGGAGCTTTTTGCGCAGCTTGCGGCGCAGGGCTATGAGGAAGTGCTGTGTCAAAGCCTGCACGTCATTCCGGGCAACGAATATGAGAAAATGTGTGCGCAAATCGCACCCTATACCTCCTCTTTTTCGCATCTGCGGATTGGAAAGCCGTTGCTTTGGGAGCAGGAGGATTATGTGCAGTGCTGCCGGTCGCTGCTCGCGCACATGCCCGCTCTTGCGGAGGATGAGGCATTTGTTTTCATGGGACACGGCACCGACCACTTTTCCAACGCTTCTTATGCGCTGGCGGAAAATACCTTCCGTGCGCTCGGCGCGGAGCGCGTGTATGTCGGAACGGTGGAGGGTTTTCCGGATTTTGACTATGTGGCGGGACGTTTACGCGCGCATCAGGTGCGCCGCGTATATCTCGCGCCGTTTATGATTGTCGCAGGCGATCATGCCCAAAACGATCTTGCAGGCGATGAGGACGACAGCTGGAAGTCGATGCTGCGCGCGCAGGGCTACGAAACCGAGGTGCTGCTGCGCGGCTTGGGAGAGTATGCGGAAATCGCGGCGCAGTTTGCGGCGCATCTGGAGCAAGCGTAAAGAGTGTTTGCACTGGGTTAAAAGCGTACCTCGTCAAACGAGTCATCCGACTGGCAGAGAACCCCCGATTTTCAAGATTGAAAATCGGGGGTTCTGTTTCCGAAAAGCTGCGGCGCGAAAGCCGACTTGCTTTTTGTCAGAAGTGCTGGATTGACAGTGCTGTCTATTCGTGTTAGACTAAAATTGTCTAATGAGATACGACAGGAGGAATTTGATGGAGCCGTATAAACTGGGTGAAATGGAGCAGCGGTTTGCCGATTTGATTTGGGAAAGCGAACCGGTCACCTCACGCAGGCTGACCGAGCTTTGCGAAAAAGAGTTCGCGTGGAAACGCACCACCACCTACACCATGCTAAAGCGCCTGTGCGAGCGTGGTATTTTTCAAAACAGCGGCGGCACCGTGACTGCTTTGATGTCGAAGCACGATTTTGGCGCTGCGCAAGGGGAGCAGTTTCTGGACGCGGCGTTTGGCGGCTCTCTGCCTCAATTTTTGGCGGCATTTACGCGCCGCAAAAAGCTCACCCCACAAGAAATTGGCGAAATACAGCAGCTGATTGACGCGCATAGGGAGGAATCATGATGCTTGATCGAGTTTTTCTGCAAACACTGAGCATGAGCTTCACAGGCGGCATTGTGATTATTTTTGTGCTGCTGATACGGCTGCTTTTCAAAAAAGCGCCCAAGATATTTTCCTATGCCCTTTGGTCGGCGGTGCTGTTTCGGCTGGTGTGTCCCGTTTCATTTGAAAGCGCATGCAGTCTTTTGCCCACCAATGCAAACCCCATCACGCAAAATATCGTCTATATGCAGACACCCGCAATTGATACGGGCATCGCTTCCATCAACAATTCGGTCAATGCGCTGCTGCCTGCGGCCAGACCCGAGGCGAGTGTCAATCCGCTGCAAATTTCGGTGATGATCGGCAGCATCATTTGGGTGGCTGGCATCGCATTGCTGCTCGGATACAGCATGGTGACCCTGCTGCTGCTCAAAAAACGTCTCAAAACCGCTGCACCGCAGGGCAAAAATGTATTTCTTTCCGATAGAATCGATACAGCTTTTGTTCTCGGCGTTTTTCGTCCGCGGATTTATTTGCCTGCCAACCTGACAGATGGACAGCGGGAGTACATCCTGCTGCATGAACAAACCCATGTGAAGCGATTGGATCATCTGGTGAAGCTGCTCGGCTTTTTTGTCCTCTGTCTGCATTGGTTTAATCCGCTTGTTTGGGTTGCGTTCTTCGCAAGCGGCAAGGATATGGAGATGTCCTGCGACGAAGCGGTGATTAAAAAGCTGGGAAATGGCATCAAAAAAGAGTATTCCGCCTCGCTGCTCACGCTTGCGACGGGTAGACGTATGGTATGCGGCACACCGCTTGCCTTTGGAGAGGGAGATACCAAGGGACGAATTCGCAACGTGCTAAACTATAAAAAACCTGCTTTTTGGGCGGCTGCAGTGGCTGCAGTGGCGGTGATTTTCGTCGTCGCGGGTCTTATGGCAAATCCGCAGGAGGAGCCGAGCGGGTTCGCAGGTGTCAATGCAGTGATTCTCGAAATTGACAAAAACGCACAGACCATGACGGTTGAAGGCATTGACACGAATAGCGCAATCGGCGATCGGTGCGTTGTGACGTGGGAGAAGGGCGCATTGATGACCGTCGCGACAAACAGCCATCTGACGCGGCTCACCATAGACGATTTTTCGGTCGGAGATGCTGTAGTTTTGTCAATTGGTGCGGTACAAGAATCGTACCCCACAAGGGCAACCGCGCGCAGCATTCAGCTTCAACCAAGCGGAGCGCGCGAACTGGGTGATTTGCGCCCTATGGTTATGGTAAACGGCACGCTATACTGGGATACCGGCAAGGAAGACCCTGTGGGAGCCACCGACGAAGCGGGCGGCACCATTAAGACCAGCGTTTCCCAAAATAAAGAGCCGACAGAGCACGAGCAATCAAACTTTGGCTGTGTCGGGAGTGCGTATGTGCGCGGGGACGGTTTCATTCAAGTGCGCATAGACGGAAAATGGATCATTTTTGAAGCGGAGAGCTCGAACGCGTTAACCGCCGAATACACCATTGCCATGATTGATTCAAACGGTGCGCTTTTGTGGGGCACACTGGCAAACGAACAGCTTGCACAAGATATTTTGCAGGATGCATTCTTAAAATCTGCGGCGTGGGAGGGCATGGATATTTCCACGCTAAAGGAATATTTTCTGATTCGTCAGACTTTCCCTCAGACACAAGAGGTGCACGATTATTATGCTTATCGCCTGCCGGATGGAACGGCAGTGCTGCAAACCGGCGTAAAGGGACAATACAGTATTCTTTCTGAAAATCTGTATGAATTGCTTGCGAAGTATGTAAGCTATCCCGGCGCGGAGGACAGTGCCCCCACAGGCAAACACGCAAATTACAGCCAGAGCCTGACCGCCGATGAGCTTGCCCAAACGGAGGCTGTCGTCCGAAATTACTTTGCAGAAGAGGCCCCCTATTACGAGGGGGTCGTGACGATTGAGCCCCTGCCCGATGATTCGGTGCTATATCAGAACCCGGGGATCGAAAGCAGATACGGGGCGGGCAATATCATCATTTACAAGGTGCTCACCGGCAAAGATGCGAAAGACCATAACCCCGAACGCACCGCCAGCGTTGCAAGAACCTCACGAGATGCTGCATGGGAGCTGGTCAATCAAGGGTTTTAAACCTTCCCGTGCCGGCTCGGGAAATGTACGTCAGAAAAAAGCAATGTCCTCTGAAATTCCAGAGGACATTGCTTTTTTGCCGAAATAGAGGATGATACGCCATGAACGCTTGACCTGTGCCATATTTAAATTGGTTATTTTTTGTTTGCGTCCTCCTCGGTCATAAGAGTGATAGAGGACGTCACTGCGGTAAATGCCATGTGATAAAACGCTGCGGGCAGGGGATAGGTGTTAAAACCCAAAGGCGAGGGCTCCGCCATCGACGGCAAAGTCCTGTCCGGTGATATAGCCTGCGTTGTCGCCGCACAGGAAGGCGGCCATTGCGCCGAGATCGCGGGTTTCACCGTAGGCATGTTGGGGCATCCGGCCCAAAATCTTTGCCTCGCGCGCGGCATCTACGACCTGCTCGGTCATTTTGCTGCGGAACCAGCCTGGGGCGATGCTGTTGACGCAGATGTTATCTGCGGCCCATTCCACGGCCAGCGCGCGCGTCATGGCCAATACAGCACCCTTACTGGTGCAGTAGGGAACGACCTCTGAGAAGCCAAGATGGGCGCTCATACTGGTGATGTTGATAATGCGCCCCTTGCCGGTGCTTTTTTTCAAATAGGGGTAGCACGCAACGCTCATTTCAAACAGATATTTGACGTTGACGTTCATGATCTGATCAAAACGGTCCATCGGGAAGTTTTCGGCCCGGCACTTGTAGCTGACACCTGCGTTGTTCACGAGAAAGTCGAGCGCGCCGCCGTGTTTTTCAGCGAGGCCAGCCACGAGGCCCTTCATGGCATCTGCATCGCCCACGTCGCCCTTGCAGTGGATGACACCCGCAGCGTTCGGTTCAAGCCCGGCCTTGGGCGCGCCGGTGCGGCTGATGACGTAGACGGTTGCGCCGTTTTCTGCGAGGACGTTGGCAATTTGATAGCCGATGCCGCTGCTGCCGCCGGTGACGATACCGGCCTTATCTTCTAATGTTTTCATAGTTATAGTCCTTTCCAACGTTTAAAATCGGTCGGCACCGTTGGCGGTGCTTTCCATTTTGGATGGTTTGCGATATAATGGAGGCGGTAAAGTACGAACTGTCCGGCGGGCATGTGCCTGCTGCGGAAAGGGGAATCTACGTGAACAAAAAAGTGACCATCCGCGATGTTGCCGAAAAGGCCGGCGTGTCCATCAGCACGGTCCATCAGGCGCTCAACGGCAAGCGCGGCGCTAGCGAGGCCACGCGTGAAAGGATTCAGGCGGTGGCCGAGGAATTGGGATATCAACCGAACAGTAACGCGTCAATCCTCAAGCGAAAAACACGCTACATTGCGGTCGTCCTGCCCTCAGAGGGAGGAAATAACCACTATTACTATCCGCCGCTGTGGCGCGGTGTGCGCGACTATCTGAGTAGCTCGCCCGATATGAATATCGAATGCTTTGAGTTTTCCTATTATGAAAAGAGTGCGTCCTCTGCTGAGACGTTTGCGCAGCTGCGGGCTCTGTTGCAGAAAGACGGGCTGGATGGTATTCTGACCGTGGGTCACATGGACGAGTTCACTGCGCAAGAGTGGAAAACGCTGGAAGATAAAGGTGTTGCTGTGGTAACGGTTGGCTCGAACAACAACCGCGGGTGCTGCATCGGCTGTGTGCAGCCGAATTACGTCGTCATTGGCCGCACGATGGCCGAACTGATCCTCAGCCATATCCCGTCGTTTGGCAGCATCGTGCTGTGCGCGGGCAATTCAAAGTGGCTGGCGCATTCCCTTGTGGCGCGCGGCTTTACAGCCTATATGGAAGAAAATCATGCCACGAACCGCATCTATTGGGACAACACCAACGATATGAGCGACAGCAGCTACCGCAACATTCTCTCGCTTTTGTCGAAGCCCGATGTCGCCGCCTGCTGTAGCGTGCTCTCGCAGAGCAGCGTGCTGCTGGGGCGCGCGCTAGAAGAAAGCGGCAAGGCAGGACACGTGTTTGCCGTGGGCAGTGACATCTCCGACGAGAATGCCGATCGACTCAAGCGGCACGTGTTGAACAATCTGATCCAGAAAAATCCTTACGCACAGGGCTATCTTGGGGCGCAGATGCTGGTGGAGTACCTGGCCCTTTCCAAGCGGCCCGAAACGCCAAATCTTTACGTCGGCAGCGATGTCGTTTTTGCCAGCAACCTGTGCATGTTCAACAGCGGACGGGCACGCACGCTGCTGCTATGATGCACGGCAAAAACCGCTGTTTGGCCGTCTCTCTGTGTATAAAAACTGCAGGGAGACGGTTTTTTGCGACATTTTACGCTTATAATTCGAGTTTGCGGTAGCTGCGGCAGCTCTTTTCAATTAAATTCCAATCCAATTCGGCACCGACACCCGGGTCGTTCGGCACATGGATGATACCATTTTCGTCGATGGGCAGCTGGCCCTTCATGGGCAGCGTGTAGTTCTCCTCGGGTACGAAATACTCGAAGTATTCGCAGTTTCGGATGGCACAGCTGACGTGCAGATTGACAAGATCCATGTAGTTCATGGTGGTGGTGTGGATCTCGCAATTCATGCCGAAGGCTTCGGCCATGTGCGCAATCTTTAGCGTGCCCGTGATGCCGTCCTTCCAACTGACGTCAGCGCGTACGATATCGGCGGCACGCTGAGCGATTACCTGCGCGACGCCCCAGTGACAGCCGCGGGTCGTTTCAGTGGCAGCAATGGGGATGTCCAGCGTGCGGCAGAGCTCGGAGTATTTGTATAGCTCAAAATCGCGGAACGGTTCTTCAAACCACTTGTAGCCCAACCGCTCGAGTTGGCGGCCGACTTTGACAGCGTCCGCCATCGAGTATTCGCCCACGGGGTCGGTCATGAGCAGGTAATCCGGGCCAACGGCTGCGCGCAGATCCTCGTGGACCTGAAGGTCGAACTCGACGGGGCCGCCCGGGTGGGCTTTGTAGCCGGGGATGCCCTTGGCCTTGTAATAGAGGGCCTCGTCGACATAGTCCTTCACCGTGCCGTGGAAATTGCCGCTGGCATAAACCGGCAGCGCGTCACGGTACGCGCCTATGTATTTGTACAGCGGCAGACCAGCCTCTTTGGCGCAGATGTCCCACAGTGCTACGTCGACAGGGCCGGGCAGAAAGACCGGAAAGAAGGCCTCGTGGCGATCAATCGTCCACAACTCCTGAAAAATGGCCTCGCGGTCACGTGGGTCGCGGCCAAGCACGACCGGGCCGATGCTCTCCTGCAAATAGGCTTCGCTCACAGCGCCGCTGCGTGCGGCCATGCAGGTGGCGATGCCCTCGATGCCGGTGTCGGTGGTTAGCTTGATGGCAATGACATCCCAGCCCATTTTTGCGCCGCCCTGACGTTTTTTGTCGAATAGACAGCGTCCCCGCTCGACCCACCAGGTCTCAAATTTTTGGATCACCATAGTGTGTTTCCTCCTTTAAAATGTGCATAGTTGCGAAACAACGAGCAAAAAAACGGGTGAAGAAACGTTTTGTTTGATTATATCTCGGAGGGGGGGGATTTGTAAAGCAAAAACGAAATTTCGCTAATTAAATTGTCATGGTTTACAAATAAAAATCATCATACGGTCATTACATACAAAAAATATAGGCGAAAAGAGAAAAACAAGGGCATAATGTTGACGGGGCTGATGGGCTGTGATAGACTGACTCACATAAGGTGACGAAACGTTTTGCTCGGAATTTCCAACGCGATGGGTCACCGCTCAGCGCTTCCTCTGCACGGACCGTTTTAACATACTGCGGCGTGCTTCACGCCACAGAGGAAAGAAGGAGAAGTTCTTATGAAAAATTTGATTTCCCGTCGCAATTTCCTAAAAATCGCCGGTGTCTGTACCGCCGGTATGGTGCTTGCCTTGTCTGGCTGCGGCTCCGCAGGCTCGGGCACGGACACCAACCCGCCACCTGCCACGGGATCGACTGCCGGAGGGCAGGGCGGTTCGGGCAAGGATTACACCCTGACATGGAACGAGGTCAACGGCGAGGACTACGGCGCCACCGTGGGTGCGCATGCCTTTGCAGAGAAGATTGAGGAGCTTTCCGGCGGCCACATCAAGATTGAGCTGTACACCAACGGCACGCTGGGCAGCGAGTCCGAGAGTATGCAAGGCGTTCAAATGGGCACGCTTGACATCTTCCGCGGCAACGCTTCCAGTCTGCCAAACTACGGTGCGACCCTCATCGGTGCGACCGGTCTGCCCTACGTCTTTACTGATATGAATCAGTTTGAGGATGTCGCCGAGAGTAACCTTGGCCAGGAGCTGCTCGACAGCGTAGAGGCCGACAACTGCGGTTACGTCGCTTTGGGATGGCTCGTCGAGGGCCCGCGCTCGCTGTTCGTCACGCCTAGCGTCTACAAGCGACTTGGCAACCCCACTGAGTTCACAATCGATATGATGAAGGGATTAAAGGTCCGAGTGCCCGAGACCGATCTGATGGTCAACACAATGGACTCTCTGGGTGCTTCCGCGACGGCCATCGCTTACGCTGAGCTATACACTTCGCTGCAATCCGGTGTGGTCGACGCGGCTGAGAACGGTGTCACCTCCTATATATCAAACTCATTTAATGAGGTGGCTCCCTATTATATTCCCGACGCGCATACCTTCGGGTGCGGTGTTATCCTGATGAACGGAAACAAATGGAACGCATTCAACGACACCGAGAAGGGCTGGATCAAGGAGGCCGCTCTGGCTGCCCGCAACGCCTGCTATGAGTACAATCAGAAGCAGGAGCAGGCCAGCTTCGATTCCTTCGGCGAGAAGGGCATCACTCTGCTGCCGGTTGCCGATATCGAAAAGTGGCAGGAGGCCTGTGCTCCGCTGTACGCTAAGCAGTCGCAGGAGGTACAGGACCTGATCGCGAAGATTCAGGGCGGAGACTACTAAGCTCATTTTTATAGCATTTTGGCTCCCTGCGGGTGCTGGTTCATACCGTAGGGAGCCTTTTTGAAAGGAGAAACCATGAAAGAGTTCAAGGATCTTTGGAAAAATGTCGATACAGCCATTTTAATGTGGTGAAATACGTCTGTGCAGCCATTCTTGCAGCATTGGTTCTGGTGGTATTTTACATCTTTTTGGGTCGCTATGTCTTGGATAAGTCCCCGATGTGGGGCGAACCGTTCTCGCTGCTATGTCTGGTGTGGCTCAGCTTGCTTGGCTCGGCTCTTGTTGTGCGTAAAAACGAGCATCTGAGCGTGACCATGTTCGACGAAAAACTGGATGCAAAGGGCGTGGCACTCACCGACCTTCTGGCAACGCTGTGCATCTTTGGCTTCTCGCTGTTTCTGATCATCTACGGTGCGATGCTGGCCCGGCAGGGTGCGCAAAATAACATGGCGGGCATCAATGTGCCGTACTCGATCATGTACATCTCGCTGCCGGTCACCGGTGTGCTGAATATCTGTGCGCTGATTGGTGAATGGGTTGAAAGGGGTATTAAAGAATGAGCACTGCAACAATTGCAGGCATCATCCTGCTTGGATTGTTCCTGATTCTGATTTTCCTGCGTGTCCCCGTGGTATACGCCATCGGTGTGGCCTCACTGGTGGATTTCTTTTATCTCGGCATCAACCCGATGCAGATGGCTCTGAAATTCGTCTCGAATCTCAACTCCTATACACTGCTTGCTGTGCCTTTCTTTATCTTGATGGGCGAGCTGATGAGCGCGGGCGGAATCACGGACACGCTGATTGATTTTTCGAAGGAGCTCGTCGGCTGGGTGCGCGGCGGTGCGGCCATGGTCAACGTCGTGGCGTCCTTCTTCTTCGGCGGTATTTCGGGTTCCTCGTCGGCCGACTGCGCTTCGCTCGGCCCCATTGAGATTAAGATGATGGAAGAGCAGGGCTACGACCGCGAGTTCTCGACCTGCCTTACCATGGCATCGTCCGTTGAGGGCATCCTCGTGCCGCCGTCTCAGAACATGGTCATCTTTGCGCTGGCCGCCGCGGGTGTGACGACCGTCTCGATTGGTCAGCTCTTCGTGGCAGGCTATGTTCCCGGCGCAGTGCTCTCCATTTCACTGATGATTTACTCATACTTCTACTCCAAAAAACATAACATCCCCGTCACCGGCAAATTCAACCCGATAGGTTGTGCGAAAGCCTTCATGCGCTCCATCTGGGGCATGATGGCCGTTCTCTTTGTTGTCGTCGGCGTAATTGCCGGTGTCTTTACCACCACCGAGAGCGCGGCCTGCGCCGTTATGTGGAGCCTGGTCGTTTCGATGCTCATTTATAAGGGCTTCCGCTTCCGCGACCTGCCTGACATCTTCGTTCGCGTCGTCGAGACGCTGGGCAAGGCTGATTCTGCTGGGCGTGTCCGGTTCATTCACCTATCTTTTGACCTACCTCAAGCTTCCGCCGCAGATTGCCGCGGCCATTTTCTCCGTCACCAGCAACAAGATTCTCATTCTGGTCCTGCTCAACCTCCTGATGCTCTTTTTGGGCTGCCTGATTGAAATGGCCTGTCTGATTTTGATGCTGACACCGGTCATCCTGCCCATCTGGATGCAGCTCGGCCTTTCGCCCATTCATCTCGGCATCGTCATGGTGCTCAACCTCGGTATCGGCCTGCTGACCCCGCCGGTCGGCTCCACGCTGTTTATCGGTTCGGCGATTTCAGGCATCAAGATTGAGACGCTGACGAAAAAGATGGTGCCATTCTATATCACCATGGTGATTGCCCTTCTGTTTTTGACCTATTTCCCGCAGTGCTTTATGTGGCTGCCGGCAATGATGTATTAAACCTATGAAAGAGACGCAAATTGCGCTGAATACGGGGGCGACGCTCCGGCTATTTTCTGCACCTGTGCCCTGTAAGGGCGTGGTCGTCATTTGCCCGGGCGGCGGGTATGAGTGGCTTTCCCCGCGGGAGGCCGAGCCTGTGGCCGCAGCCTTTGCCGCGGGCGGTTGGGTGCCTGCCGTGCTCTCCTATACTGTGGGAGACAACCTCGGCACGCAGCCCATGCGTCAACTGAGCGAAGCGGTTGCCGTCCTGCGCGCACGCAATTCCGGCTTGCCGGTCACGGCGTGCGGCTTTTCCTGCGGAGGCCATCTGGTGGCGAGTCTTGGCGTACACGCCACAACCGAGGGGCTGGAAGCGCCCGACGCAATGATTCTCTGCTACCCGGTGATCACTGCCGGGCCCTATGCCCACGCGGCCTCCATCCGCCGTCTGACCGGCGCAAAAGATCCCGCCTATTTCTCTTTGGAGTGTCATGTCACGCCCGCCACTCCACCTGCGTTTTTGTGGCATACCGTGTCCGATCCTGAGGTGCCCGTGCAGAACAGCCTGCTCATGGCCGAGGCATTGAGCCGCGCGCGCGTTCCTTACGAGCTGCACTTGTTTCCGCACGGCGCACATGGTCTGTCTTTGGCTACACCAGAGGTGGACGAGCCGGAAAAACACCGACTAGCCGACCCGCACATCGCGGAATGGTTTCGCCTCTGCCTCGACTGGCTGAACCTGACGCTGCTGCCCAACAAAGAATAAGGAGTGACCCTTCATGCCTGCATGGAAAAGCGAAGACGAAATGTTCGCCCTGATGAAAGAAAAGCTTTATACCCCTGTGGTTGGCGATATTCTTGACCAAATGGGGTATAATCACCAGTTCCTGCCCGCCCGCATCCGCCCGCTGGCCGCACAGGTTCCGACTGTGCCCTTTGTGGACGCCGCTCAGCCCGATAACCGCCTGAAGGTGGCCGGTTACGCGTGTACCGTCCTCGAAAACGACGTGTTCGGCGCGAAGAATAAGCCTTTTGGCTACATGACCGAGGCTCTCGATCAGTTGAAGCCCAATGAGATTTATATCGCCACGGGCGCGCATAACAGCGCGCTGTGGGGCGAACTGATGACCGCCAGCGCCAAGGCCCGCGGCGCAATCGGCGCGGTGGTGGATGGCTACACCCGCGACACTCCGCAGGTGCTCGAGCAGAACTTCCCGGTGTTCTGTCAGGGCACATGGGCGCAGGATTCGTCCATCCGCACTTATGTGTTTGACTTCCGCTGCCCAATTGAAATCGGACAGGTGACCATTTATGACGGTGACATCGTGTTTGGCGACATCGACGGCGTGCTGATTATCCCGCGTGCCATTGCCGATGAGGTCATTGAGAAGGCCCTCGAAAAGGCCGTCACGGAAAAGGCCATGCGCAAGGCCATCGAGGATGGAATGCTGGTGACGGATGCGTTTGAAAAGTTCGGTGTGCTGTGATTCACTGCGAAGGAGTGCCATATGGAAATGCTCGAACAGACCGCCTTCCAGATTGATCTGCGCGACAACGTAGCTACGGCGCTATGTGCGCTCACTCCCGGCCCGATTCGTCTTTTGGGGGAGCCTATAACTGATGCGCTGACGGCCGCGATTGACGTGCCCGTCGGCCATAAGCTGGCCCTGCGTGCCATCGCGGCGGGGGAAACCATCGTCAAGTACGGCGTGCCGATTGGCCGTGCCACGCAAGACATTCCTGAGGGCGGCTGGGTACACCTGCATGTGATGGAAAGTATTTACGACGAGCGTTCCAGTCATCTGGATGTCGAAACGGGTGCCCCAAAGGACACTCTCTATGAATAAGGGGGCTTGCTCTATGCAAAACAGAGGGGAAAATACCCTGGATAGCCCTGGGTTCACATGGCAGGGCTACGCTCGCCTCGGCGGCGCAAAGGGCATCCGCAACCGGGTGCTGGTGATTTATACGGTCAAGTGCGCCGAGTTCGTGGCCCAGACCATTGTGCGCACGTGCGCCGACCAAGACGTTGAGCTGATTGGCTTCGATGGCTGCACGGACAACCAATATGCGGTCAACCTGCTCATCAGCATGATTCGTCACCCTAACGTGGGCGCGGTGCTCGCGGTCGGTCTCGGGTGTGAGTATGTACAGCCGGAGCGCTTGGCCGATATCGCCGTCCAAGAAGGCAAGCCGGCCAGCTGGCTCTTCATTCAAGATGTGGGAGGCACTCGCCCGGCGGTGGAGCAGGGTTGTGCATGGGTGGCCGGTGCTCTGAAGCAGCTGGCCGATACCCCGCGCGTGGAAATGTCGATGCGCGACCTCGTCATCGGCGCGGAGTGCGGCGGCAGTGATTACACCAGCGGTCTTGTGGGCAATGTGGTGGTCGGCCGCTTTTATGACAAGCTCGTCGACGCGGGTGGTACGGCAATTTTCGAGGAGATTGTTGAGGCGATCGGTCTGGACGGACTGCTGACGGCGCGCGCCGCCAATGAGCAGGCGCGCCGCGAAATCCAGTACACCTACGACAAGGCGCTGGACTACTGCAAAAGCGTGCGTCAGTATTCGGTCAGTCCCGGAAACTTCGCGGGCGGGCTTTCCACCATCGAGGAAAAGAGCATGGGGGCCGTTGCAAAAAGCGGCAGCCGTCCCATTCAAGGCGTGCTCAAGGTGACGGGTCGTCCGCCGCACCCCGGTCTCTGGCTGCTGGACTCCACGCCGGATCCCTACTGGATGCAATTCGGCATCACAAACCCGAACGACAACGAGGGTCTGATGGATTTGGTCAGCTGCGGCGCGCACATCGTCTTTCTCGTGACGGGGCGCGGCAACGTCGTAGGCAGTGCCATCAGCCCCTGCATCAAGATTACCGGAAACGGAGATACCTTCGCTCGCATGAGCGGCGACATGGATTTTGATGCAAGTCCCGCGTTGCGTGGCGTGTGTACGCTCGAGCAGCTGACCATGCGCCTAGCCCGGCTGGTGGCAGATACCGCTGCGGGAACCTCCACAAAGAGCGAGGATCTGGGACATCGCGAATTCTTTATTCCCTATAAATATCAGGAAAAGCAGGTTGCCTTTCGGCGCACCTGTGAACAAGCAGAATGAGGAGAAACGGGATTATGGCAGTATTTACAGCAGAACAACTGCAGACCTTTCGCATTCAGAACTGGTATGACCTGAGCGGACAGACCGCCCTTGTCACCGGCGGCGCCAGCGGTCTGGGCCTTGCCATCACGCGCTGTCTCATCAGCGCAGGTGCCAAGGTGGTGGTGTTCGGCTCGCGCCCGACAGATCAGGCCGCGCCGGCTCTGGCGGAGTTTGGCGATCGTGCCGTTTATTATCAGTTCGATATCACCAACACAGACCGCACACAGCAGATGGTGGATCAGGTGAACGCCGAGCAGGGGACGATCAGCATTCTGATTAATAACGCGGGCAATCACTGCAAGAAGTTCATCTGGGATATGACCGTCGAGGACTATAAGAGTGTGCTGGATGTTCATCTGGTGGGCGCGTTTGCACTGACCAAGGCCGTCGTGCCGCAGATGAAGGAACAGGGTCACGGCCGTATTCTGTTCGAAGCCAGCATGACCAGCTACATCGGCCAGCCCCAGGTGGCAGGCTACTCCACCGCA
>CAZOJP010000007.1:0-21716 GCA_964580155.1 uncultured Intestinibacillus sp.
GGTCGGCTTCAACCGCCGCTTCGACCACAACCACAAGGCGGTTGCGGACGCAGTCAAGGACGGCACGATCGGCGATCCCCACATCGTCATTGTTTCCTCCCGTGACCCGGAGCCCCCCCCGGCATCCTATGTCGCGGTTTCCGGCGGCATCTTCTACGACATGATGATCCACGACTTCGACATGGTGCGCTACGTCACCGGCTCCGAGGCGGTCGAGATCTCCGCTGTCGGCTCCTGCCTCGTCAACCCGAAGCTGCAGGAAGAGTCCGGCATTCCGGACGTGGACACCGCTGTCGTCACCATGAAGATGGCGAACGGCTGCCTCGCGGTCATCAACAACTCCCGTCAGGCGGTTTACGGCTATGACCAGCGCGTGGAGGCCTTCGGCTCCAAGGGCATGGCGTCCGACGCAAACGACCTGATCAACAACACCACCATCATCACGAAGGACGGCGCGAAGAGCGAGAAGCCGCTGTGGTTCTTCCTCGAGCGCTACAATCAGGCGTTCATCAACCAGGTCATCGAGTTCATCAACGCGATCACCAAGGACGTTGAGGTTCCGGTTGGCGCAATCGACGGCCTGCGTCCGGTTCTGATGGCAAAGGCTGCAACCGAGTCCTGCCGCAACGGCGGCGCTTGGGTCAAGGTCGAGGCGTAATCCCTCCCCAAAGCAAGCACAGAAGAGCGTGCCGCGCGTGCGGCGCGCTCTTTTCTTTGCATTTATCGCAAAGTTATGGTAAAATAGATCGATAAATGTGAAGAAAAAAAGGAGCGAGCGCTTCATGCCCTATGTTTATATGCTGCGCTGCGCGGACGGCACGCTGTACAGCGGCTGGACGAGCGATCTGACGCGCCGGCTTGCCGCGCACAACGGCAGCGCTGCGGGCGCAAAATACACGCGCGCGCGCCGTCCGGTGACGCTGGTGCACTGCGAACCGTGCGCGGATCAGTCCGAGGCGATGCGCCGCGAGGCCGCACTCAAAAAGCTGTCCCGCACGGAAAAAGAAGCGCTCATCGCGCAAACCGCGCGCACGGAGGGAGAGTTTTTGACCGTGCTGGACGCGGAAAATCAGCCCTGCGGCACGCTGCCGCGCGCGCTTGTGCACGCCTGCGGACTGCGCCACCGCGTGGTGCATGTGCTCCTCTTTGAAACACGCGGACAGACCTGCGGCATCTGGCTGCAGCAGCGCGGATTGGACCGCCCCACCCTGCCCGGCTACTACGACTGGACGGCCACAGGCCACCTCGATCCGGGGGAAACACCTGCGGAAGGCGCGTGCCGCGAAGCGCGCGAGGAAACCGGTGTGATCCTTGCGCCCGATGCGCTGGTGTCTGCGGGGGAGTTCCATTTTCAGGTGCAGCGCGCGCCCGATTATCTGGATCACGAGATTGCGTCCGCATTTCTGTATTTTTCGCCCGAAACCCCCGCATTTGCCCCGGGGGAAGAGGTCGCGCGCATGGTTTGGACCCCGTGCCGCGCCATCGCCGCCTCATTCCGCGAAGGGGTCGATCTGCCGATCATACCGTTCGGCGGCGAGGAAAGCACCGCGCCGGGCGGACGGCTGGCCCCCTCTCCGCGCCAATGGAACGCCATCCAAAAGCTGGTGAAACAGCGTGAACAGGCGCAAAAACACACGATTTAAGCACAAAAGGAGGATACTATGGCATATATCATCGCACTGGCCCTTATTTTGTGCGCACTGGTGCTGACGGGGGCGGAAATTCTGCGGCTGCGCAAGCGCGTGCAGCGGCTCGAGCGCCGTCTGGACGCACTCGCACAGCGCACGGGCAACGAGCCGCTCGCGTCGTGCTGGGTGAGCAAGGAAATGCGCGCGCGCCTGCGCGTGCTCAAGCAGGAGGGCAAGACCGCGGAGGCGGTTCGGCTGCTGCGCCGCCAGACCGAGCTGCCCCTGGTCGATGCCAAAGAAATGATTGATAATTTATAAGCTTTGCTGATTTTTTCGTGGAGTTTCACGAAAAATAAGCGCAAAAGATGATAAAAAAAGCAGACGGTTTGATGCCGTCTGCTTTTTGCTTGCAAGGGAAGCTATTGCGGCGGCAAAAACGCCGCTTCGCGCGCATACTGCGCCAGTTTGGCACATTCCGCCTGCGTAAAGCCCAATTCGTGCTGCAAAAGCGCATATTCCTGCGCAAGCGTCGTGCCCGAAACCGTGCGGTTGTCCGTGCACACGGCGATGCGCACCCCCGCGTCAAACAGCCGGCGAATGGGGTGCTCCGCGAGGGAGGGCACGCAGCGCGTCTGCACGTTGCTCGTCACGCACTGCTCGAGCGTCACGCCGGTTTCGACCAGACGGCGCACGACGGCCGGATCCTCGATGGCGCGCGTGCCGTGCCCGATGCGCTGCGCCCCCAGATCGAGGGCGGCCGCCACGCTTTGCGCGCCGCACGCTTCGCCTGCATGGATCGTGATGTGCACACCGTTTTCCACAGCCTGTGCAAAAAGCGGCGCAAAGTCGGTCAGCGGACGCGCGCCCTCCTGCCCGGCGAGATCCAGACCGCACACGCCCTGCCCCCGATAGCGCGCCGCAAGCGTGGCGGTCGCGTCGTTCGCGCCCATGTCCGCGGTGGTCAGCATGCATAAAATCACACCTGCACGCGGCATGCGGCTGTCGTGCACGCCGCGCAGCACCGCATCGACCGCGCCCGCCTGCGGCAAGCCGCGCGTGCCGTGCAGCAGGGGCGCAAAGCGCAGCTCGGCATAGGTCAGCCCCTCGTCCACGAGCCGGGCGAGCAGCGCGCGCGTCGCGGTGTAGAGCGCGTGCGCGGTTTGCAGCACGCTCACGGGCAGCGCAAAGCGCGTCAGATAATCCGCGAGCGAGCGGCAATCGGGCGCGACGGTGCAGTGCGCGCGCAGCGCGTCCGCGGTGTCCGCCGGCAGCGCGATGCCCTGCTCCTGCGCGAGTGCGAGGATGGTTTCGACCGGCAGCGAGCCGTCCAAATGCAGATGCAGATCGGTTCTTGCAAAGGACATAAAAAACACCTCTATTTTTTGAATGATCCACTGAAATTGTGAAATGTCTGCTGTGAGAATGCCGAAAATAAAAGGATGGATTTGTTAATCATGCACGTTGTCGTGGTTTTTCCAGTACCACCACTTGCATTTTTCCGGATCGGGCTGCGCGTGCTCGGCAAAATAGACCGCGCAACGGTAGACATAGAGCACGCAGCGGTCGAGCACGCAGCCGCGGCGCGCACAGTCCGCGGCATAGAGCGCTTCGGGATCCGTGCCGCGCAGCGCGGCCACGCTGCCGTAGCCGAGCGCGTGCAAATCGGCCGCGGTTGTCTTCCCCACACCGGGAATCGTGCGCAAATCGCTGCTTTTCATGCGTTCTCGTCCGATTCGGACAGCACGCGCTGATACAGGGCGTTTTTCTTGACGCCGCAGTCGGCCGATGCCATTTTGACCGCGTCCTTGCGCGTTTCGCCCGCGCCCACGCGGCGGCGCACCTCCTCGAGCGCGTGCGCCATGCGCGCATCGTCGTCCTGCTCGGTCGGCTCGTCCGCGCAGCCCTCCACGATGAGCACGAACTCTCCGCGCGGATCGTGCGTCCGATAGTATTCCGCCGCGCCGCCCAGCGTGGTGCGCCGCGTTTCCTCGTGCAGCTTGGTCAGCTCGCGCGACAGACTGACGCGCCGCTCGTCCCCGAAAGCCGCCGCAAGGTCGGCGAGCGTGGCGCGCAGCTTGTGCGGCGCTTCGTAGAAAATCATCGTGCGGGTTTCGTCCGCAAGCGCGGCCAGATGCGCGCGGCGCGTCTTTTTGTTGACGGACAGAAAGCCCTCAAAGCACCAGCGGCCCGAGGGCAGACCGCTTGCGGCGAGCGCGCACACCGCGGCGCACGCGCCCGGCACGGGGATGCAGGGCACGTCATGCGCGGCGCACAGCGCGACCAAATCCTCGCCGGGGTCGGAGACCGCGGGCGTGCCCGCATCGGTCACAAGCGCGCAGCTTTCGCCCGCGAGCACGCGCGCCAGAATCTCCTCGCCGCGCTGCCGGCGGTTGTGCTCGTAGTAGCTGACCATGGGCTTGCGCAGCTCCAAATGCGCGAGCAGCTTTTGGCTGACGCGCGTATCCTCGGCGGCAATGAAATCGGCCGCGCCGAGCGTCGCCGCCGCACGCGGCGAAAGATCGTTCAAATTGCCGATCGGCGTCGCGACCAGATAAAGCGTTCCAATACTCATCGTTATATTTCTCCAATTTATAATTCTTTTCCGCCTGTCTCGACCGGACTTTTGCCGTAGGCATGCAGATACTCCGCGGTGTACGCGCCGTCCGCGCCGCGCACGAGCAGCGGCGGCAGCACGCGCACGCCCTCGCGTCCGCCCCGCATCGCTTCGACGAGCACAACGCTCGGCGCGTGCGCCGCGGTCTGCTGCACAAAGCGCAGCCGCTTGACGGCCAACTGTGCGTGCGCAAGCGCGGAAAACAGCGTTTCGAGCCGCTCGGGCCGATACACGAGCGCAAGCCTGCCGCGCTGCCGCAGCGCATAGGCCGCCGCCGCGCACAGACTTGCCAGCGTGTCCGCCTGCGCCTGCCTGGCGTGCGGCAGCGACTGGTGCGTGCGCCCTGCCGCAGGGTCAAAATAAGGCGGATTGCACAAGACCGCGTCAAATGCGCCTGCGCGCAGCACGGTGCGCGCGTCGCGCGCGTCCGCGTGCAGCACCTGCATGCGCGGTTTCAGCCCGTTGATCGCCGCGTTTTCCGCGGCCTGCGCGCACGCGGCAGGGTCGGAATCGAGCGCGGTCACGGCGGCTTCGCGATCCTTTGCCAGCACGAGCAGCGCGAGCGTGCCCGCGCCGCAGCCCAGATCGAGCACGCGCGCGCGGCGCGGCACACGCGCAAAATCCGCGAGCAGCATGCTGTCCTGTCCGAGCGGAAACACGCCCGGGCGCACGCGCAGCCGCAGTCCGCCGGGCAGAAATTCCTCCTGTGTCATGCGGAAATCCTCCTTCTGTGCGGTGTCCGCCCTGCTTTTGCGGTGCGGTGTGATTGTCAAACAGGGATATTTTGATCTCTTGCGGTTATTATAACATAGTTTTACGAAAAAAAAGACCCTTTCCCTCCGTTTTCGGCGGATTCTTTGCGGCGCGGCGGCGCGCGGCACACCGTCCGTGCAGCAGCACCGGAAAAGTGAAAAAAACATGAAATTTGATGCGTTTTATCTTGCATTTATTCAGAAATGCGGTTAAAATAGGAAAATAGAACGTATGCCCATTTGGGTATCCGCACCATTCCTACAAAAATAGTATAAAATAATCGGAACTTTGTAGATTTCTTTCGTGCATTTTGAAGATTGAAATGTATACCATTTAGGTGTATATTTAGGTTAGTAAAAGCCAACAGAGGAGGCAAACAGGGATGAAACCTTTGATTTACACAGATAATGCGGCGACAACGCCCATTTCCAAGAACGTATATAACGCCATGCAGCCGTGGCTGACCGCGGGCTACGGCAACCCCTCGAGCTGGATGTACGACATCGGCAAGCAGGCAGGCAAGGCAATGGACGAGGCGCGCGCGCTCGTCGCGAAGGGCATCGGCTGCGAACCCTCGGAGATTCTCTTTACGGGCGGCGGCTCGCAGGCGGACAACCTGGCGATTAAGGGCTTTATGGCGGGCGCGGGCGCGCAGGGCAGAAAGCACATCATCACCTCGAAGATTGAGCACCACGCGGTGCTCTACACCTGCGAATATCTGGAGACGCAGGGCTATCGCGTCACCTATCTGGACGTGGACACGCAGGGTCATATCGATCTGGAGCAGCTGCGCCGTGAGATTTCCGCGGAGACCGCGCTTGTCAGCATCATGGCGGCGAACAACGAGATCGGCACGATTCAGCCCCTCGCGGAGATCGCGGAGATTGCGCACGCGGCCGGTGCGGTCTTCCACACCGACGCGGTGCAGGCGATCGGCCACATGGCGCTCGATGTGCGCGCGCTCGACATCGACATGCTGTCGCTGACCGCGCACAAAATCCGCGGCCCCAAGGGCATCGGTGCGCTGTATGTGAAGAAGGGCATCAAGCTCGTGCCGCTTGTGCACGGCGGCGGACAGGAGCGCGGCATTATGAGCGGCACCGAGAACGTCGCGGGCATGGTCGGCCTGGGCGAAGCGGTGCGTGACGCGACCGAGCGCCGCGAGGAGATTACGGCCTATGTGCGCGGCCTGCGCGATCGTCTCATCGAGGGCGTGATGAAAATCCCCTACACCCACCTGACCGGCGATCCGGTCAACCGCCTGCCCGGCACGGCATCGTTCGTGTTCGAGGCGATTGAGGGCGAGGGCCTTATCATGCGCCTGAACGAATACGGCATTTGCGGCTCGACCGGCTCCGCGTGCTCGACCGGCTCGCTCGATCCGTCCCATGTGCTCATGGCGATCGGCCTGCCGCACGAAATTGCGCATGGCAGCCTGCGGCTGACGTTCGGCGAGCAGAACACCGCGGAAGAGGTCGATTATATCATCGAAAAGCTGGCAGAGGTTGTCGAAACCCTGCGCTCGATGAGTCCGGTTTGGCAAAACGGCGCGCCTAATCTGACCGCGGCCTCCGAGCTGACGGCGCACACCCATCACTAAGAAATCGTGCAAATCCAACGGTTTTTATAGAAAAAAAGGAGCATATTAAGATGCAATACAGTGAAAAGGTACTCGACCATTTTTCTCATCCGCGCAATGTCGGTGAGATCGAGGACGCGAACGGCGTCGGTGAGGTTGGCAACGCCAAGTGCGGCGATATTATGAAGATTTACCTCAAGGTGAGCGAGGACGGCGTCATTGAGGACGTGAAGTTCAAGACCTTCGGCTGCGGTGCGGCGATTGCGACGAGCTCGATGGCGACCGAAATGGTCAAGGGCAAGACGCTGGAGGACGCGCTCAAGCTGACGAATAAGGCGGTTGCGGAAGCGCTCGACGGTCTGCCCCCGGTCAAGATGCACTGCTCCGTCCTTGCGGAGGAGGCGCTGCGCAGCGCGATTGCGGATTATTACAGACGCATCGGCAAGAATCCGGAGGAAATCCTCGGATGTGATTGCGACTGCGCGAACTGCGGCAGCGAACACTAAAGCCCCTCGCCCCTCGCCGGGGAGGCACTGTCGCCTGCGGGCGGGACGAGGGAGTGTGATTTTGCGTCCCCCGTCCCGCGCCGCGCGCGACATTGCCCGTGCCGGCAAGGCACCCGCTGTGCGCGGGGGCACACAAGAAGGGGTCTTGCCCCTTCTTGTGAATCATCCCCGCTTTGGTGCGGTATGCGCGACTGTCCGGCAGATTTTTATTTCGGCTGCGCCGGAAAAAAATCATGACCGTACAATTGTCGCGTGGTGGCATGCGGCGGTGGTTTCGTCGAGGGCGTGTCGGGCGTTTGTGGGTGCAGGTGCAGCGTCCCCGGTGCGTGCGGCGCGCGCGTGCTTGTGCGGCGGCTTGTGAAAGGGTGCGTCAAAGGGTGCGGCGGTGATGATTCCGCGTCCCTCGTCCCGCCCGCAGGCGACAGTGCCCGTGCCGGCGAGGCACCGAGGGGCATGGAGGGGCAGACAATCGCATACCATAGGGCAGATTGGAAAATCTGCCCTTTTGCCGTGTTCCGCCGCATACAGATAGTTGGTGATAAAAATGATCAGTATAACAGAGAGTATAACAAAGCTGCATGCCTACCGCGAGGTGTATGATGCGCTGCGCGCGCAGGACGGCGCGGTGGCGGCGGCAGGTCTGTCCCCGATCCACAAGGCGCATTTGCTGGCGGCGCTGCGCACGGAAACCACGCGTCCGGTGTTCGTCATCACGGCGGACGAGCCGGCGGCGCAGCGGCTGGCAGGCGATTTGTCCGCATTTCTGGAGCGCGAAGTGCTGCGTCTGCCTTATCGCGAGCTGCTGTTTGTGCCCGCGGTCAGTGCGTCGCGCGGCGCGGAGCAGCAGCGCATGGCGGTGTTTCGCCGCATGGGACAGGGTGCGCCGGTCGTGGTGGCATCGGCGGAGGCCGCGCTGCAAGCGTGCATTCCGCCGGAAAAGCTGGGGCAGGCGACGCTCACACTGCAATCCGGCAAGGAATATGACCTGCGCGCGCTGGCCGATCGGCTGACGCGGGCGGGTTATTCGCGCGCCGTGCAGGTGGAGGGCGCAGGCCAGTTTGCGCTGCGCGGCGATCTGCTCGATCTGTATGCGCCGCAGGAGCGCGCGCCTGTGCGCGTCGAGTTCTTCGGAGACGAAATCGACACGATGCACTATTTCGATGTGGGCACGCAGCGGCGCGGCGGCGCGGTGGAGACGCTGGTGTGTCCGCCGTGCGCGGAAGCGCTCCCCCATCTGGCGGAGGGCGGCGCGGAGGGCTTGGCAGATACGCTGGAAAAGCTGCTCAAAAGCCGCAAGAAACGGCATCCGGATCTGGAAAAGCGCCTGAAAAACGACATCGAGCGCCTGCGCGACGAGGGCACGCTGGCCGCAGGAGACAAATATCTGCCGCTTCTGTATCCTGCGGGCGCGACCGCGCTGTCGCATATGCCGGCGGACACGCTGTTCTGCATCGATGACACGCCGCGCGTGCGCGAAGCGGTGCAGGGCTTTGCGCTGCGCGTGCAGCAGGATGTCGAAGCGCTCGTGGAGCGCGGCGAGCTGTCGGGCGAAATTCCGCTTGCCTATACGCAGAGTTTTGCACAGCTTGTGGAAAAGCTCGCGCCGCACACGCCGCTGCTGCTCGATACGTTTTTGAGCACCGCGCCCGGACTGGCGCTCGGCGCGGTGGTCAATTTCACGGCGAACCAGATGAATGCGTACGGCGGCAATCTCGATATGGCGGCGGCGGATATTTCGCTCTATGCCGGACAGGGACGCGGCGTTGTGATGCTGTGCGGCAGTGCGCTGCGCTGCAAAAATATGTACGAAACACTGCGCGACGCAGGGGTTGCGTGCGCGATTGCCGAGGGTGTGCCCGCGAGCGGCCGCGTCCATATTATGGAGGGTGCGCTGTCGGCAGGGTTTGAGTATCCCGCGCTCGGCCTCGTCGTGATGACCGAGGGTCAGGTGCTCGCGCGCCGCCGCACGCCTGCCAAATCCCGCAAAAAATCCGGCCGCGACCGCGTGCAGAGCTACACCGACCTTGTGCCCGGCGATCTGGTGGTGCACGAGCACCACGGTGTCGGCCGCTTTGTCGGCATGGAGCGCGTTACGGTGGACGGGGCGGCGCGCGACTTTGTCAAAATCGCGTTTGCAGGCACGGATTTTCTCTATGTCCCTGCGACGAGTCTGGATCTCATCTCCAAATACATCGGCGGAGGCGGCGATACGGAAAAAACGCGGCTGAGCAAGCTCGGCGGCGCGGAATGGTCCAAGGCACGCGCGCGCGCCAAGGCGGCGACCAAGGAGCTTGCCGAGGGGCTGCTTCAGCTGTATGCCGAGCGCGCCCAGCGCACCGGCTTCGCCTTCCCTGCGGATGACGACTGGCAGCGCGAATTTGAGGATGCCTTCCCCTATGACGAGACGGACGATCAGCTCAAGTGCATCGAGGAAATCAAGCGCGATATGCAGTCGCCGCGGCCGATGGAGCGCCTGCTGTGCGGCGATGTCGGCTTCGGCAAGACCGAGGTCGCGCTGCGCGCCATTATGAAATGCGTGCTCGCAGGCAAGCAGGCCGCGATTCTCGTGCCTACGACCGTGCTTGCGCGGCAGCATTATTTGACCTGTTTGGAGCGGTTTAAGGGCTATCCGATGCAAATTGAGCTGCTTTCACGCTATAAAACGACCGCGGAGCAAAAGAAGATTCTCGACAAGCTGCGCATGGGCACGCTCGATCTCATCATCGGCACGCACAAGCTGTTCCGCAAGGATCTCAAGTTCCGCGATTTGGGGCTGCTCGTCGTGGATGAGGAGCAGCGCTTCGGTGTCGGGCACAAGGAAAAGCTCAAGGAGCTGGCGAAGCAGGTCGACGTGCTCACGCTGTCCGCAACGCCGATTCCGCGCACGCTCGGCATGGCGCTGTCCGGCATCCGTGATATGTCGGTCATCGAGGAGCCGCCGCACGACCGCCATCCGGTGCAGACCTATGTCGTGGAATATTCGGACGCGATCGCGGACGATGCAATGCGGCGCGAGCTGTCGCGCGGTGGACAGGTTTATTATCTGCACAACCGCGTGGAGAGCATCGAACGCGTGGCATCGCGCATTCAAAAAGCCTTCCCCGATGCGCGCATCGGCGTGGGGCACGGCAAAATGAGCCAGCGCGAGCTGGGCAACGTGATGAGCGCGATGGGCGATGGCGAAATCGACATTCTCGTGTGCACGACCATCATTGAAACCGGCATCGACATCCCGAACGCGAACACGCTCATCGTGGAGGACGCGGACCGCATGGGTCTGGCACAGCTGCATCAGCTGCGCGGGCGCGTCGGCCGCTCAAGCCGCCATGCGTTTGCCTATCTGACCTTCCGCCACGGCAAGGTGCTCAGCGAGATTGCGCAAAAGCGTCTGTCCGCGGTGCGCGAGTTTGCGGAATTCGGCTCGGGCTTTAAGATCGCGATGCGCGATTTGGAAATCCGCGGCGCGGGCAACGTGCTCGGCCCGGAGCAGTCCGGCCATATGATGTCGGTCGGCTACGACCTGTATCTCAAGCTGCTCGAGGAAGCGGTGATTGAGGAGCAGGGCGGCACGCCGCCGCGCCGCGTCGAGACCGCCGCCGAGCTGACGGTGTCCGCGAACATCCCCGACCGCTATGTGGCGGATGCCGGTCAGCGCGTCGATCTTTATCGCCGCGTCGCGCTCATCCGCGATGAGGAGCAGCGCGCCGATCTGCTTGACGAGCTGATCGACCGCTTTGGCGAGCCGCCGCAGGAGACGGTTGCGCTGCTGGACATCGCGCTGCTGCGCGCACAGGCAGGCGAGCAGGGCATTGTCGAGCTGAAGCAGAGCGAGGGACGGCTGCTGCTGACATGGGAACAGGCGGATTTTGCGCGGCTCAGTGCGCTGTGCGGCACGCCGGACTATCGCGGACGGCTGCTGCTCAATGCGGGCGCACAGCCCTATGTTTCGCTGCGGCTTAATAAGGGCGAGACCGCGCTCGGGCTGGCAAAGATACTGGTGGCGCTCTATGCGCATACAGAACCTGAAAAAAATGAGGAGAAATGAACGATGTTTCGGAAACTACGGCGATTTAAGCAGGCACTGCGTCACGAGGATTGCGAGCGGCTGCTGCGCGCGGCGACCTCGGGCGTGCTCGCGGTCGAGGGCGATGACGGCTACCCCTATGCCGTGCCGCTCAACTACTATTATGAGGACGGCACCCTGATTTTTCACACCGCGCAGGAGGGGCACAAGATGGATGCGCTGGCGCGCAACCCCAAGGCATCGTTTTGCGTCATCGCGCGCGACGACATTGTGCCTGCGGAATACACCAGCTATTTTGAGAGCGTGATTGCGTTCGGTCGCGTGCGCAGGGTCGAGGAGCCGGAGGAAAAGCGGATGTGGTTCCAAAAGCTCGCCGCGCGCTATTCACCCGAGCAGGTGGAGGGCCGCGCGCGTGAGGTCGAGCGTATGCTGCAAACCGTGTGCATTCTGGCGCTGGAAATTGACCATCTGGCGGGCAAGGAAGCGATGGAGCTGACACAAAAACGCACAGATTGATAAGAAAAAGACCGTAAAGCGGGTGCTTTGCGGTCTTTTTTTGGCGCGGAGGGGGGTGCGTGCCGCGCGTGGGGGTTTATGCGGCGGTTTATGAAAGGGTGCGTTTGGGTGCGGCGGTTATCCCCCGTCCCGCGCCGTGCGCGACATTGCCCGCCACGGCGAGTGGCCTGGTTGTTTCGGTGAGTGTTGCGGATAGGTGATAGGCTGCGCCGGCGATGTCGAGTGCTGCGGTTGTGCCGGCGGCATTGTGCGTGACGGTGGCCGAAAGCACGGTCACATCGTCCTTTGTCACAGTACGCGTGGCGGTGGCGGAAACAAATGCACCGGCGGAGTCGGTCGTGAGCGTGAGCGTGCGGGTGTCAAGCGCACCGTCCGCGGCGGCGAGGGTGTGGGCGGTGGTGATGCCGATGCTGTCCGGCGCGGCGGTGAAGGCGCTGTCGCGATAAGGCGCGCGCCGCGCGGCGAGCGCATCGGTGAAGTGCGCGAGATTGTCCTCATCCGCGCGGCTGAGGGTGCTGCCGGCGGCCGCGCCGGCCGTGTACTGTGCGAAGCTGTGGCGCGCCAGACCGGCGAGTGCGGTTTCGGTCAGCGTGCCGCCGGACAGCGTGCGCAGCGCGAAATCAAGCGGCAAACGCACCCATTCACCGTGCGGCACGCCCAAATCGGTGAGCGGCCCTTGCAGATCGAGCGCGCTGTCCGGACGGCTGAGAATGCAGGAATAAGACGCGTTTTGCAGCTTTGTGAGCAGATTGGCAACGCGCTCGGAGACCGCATCGCTGTTTTGCGCAAGGGCGGCGGTCATCGCGGCGATGTCCGCGGTGATCTCAAAATCGAGCGCGGCGGAGAGCGTGTCGCGCGTGCCGGCATAGCGCAGCTGCAGCGGCACGGCAAAGTCGCCGTCCGGCGCGTGCACGGTGTAAAGCAGGTGCAGCGTGCCCGATACCGCGCGGCTGTCCACAGGCGCAAGCAGCGCAAGATAGCGATCCATCACGGTGAAATCGTCCGCGCTTGCCGCGCCGTGCTTTGCCGCGTCAATGAGGATCACGGTGCGCGCCGCGGCATCCCAGCCGACGTTTGCGCCGAAGGCCTGCGCCGCAAAGCGCACGGGCACATAGGTGCGCCCGTTTTCGAGGAAGCTCTGCGCGTCGGTCACCGCGGTGCGGGTTTCGCCCTGCTCGGTGACGGTCACGGTGCTTTGCCCGATGACAAGCTGCACGGCCGTGCCGCCGCGCGCCGCGGTGACGGTCTGCGTGTCCGCGTCCCAGCTGACGGTCGCACCCATCGCCTCAAAAATGGCGCGCAGCGGCACATAGGTGCGCCCGGCGCGCAGCAGCGGCTGTCCGCCCGCGGCGGGAAAGGACAGCGCGGCGCCGTCCAGCGTGACCGCAATCGGGTCCGCGGCAGCGGCGCTCGTGCCGAGCAGCACCGCAATGAGCAGTACGGAAAAGAGCCGCGTCAGCAGTTTTTTCATCGTATGTCACTCCTTTTTTTATGGGAATATCTTCTTTTATAAGCGTATCATATCGGCGCGCAAAGCACAATGCCGGCCTGTCCCCAAAAGCTTTATTTTTTCTTCATATAAGGTTCACAGACCGTTCACAACTGGCCGCGCGCGCGGTAGTATACTATATACATCAGCAAGAGATTGCTGAGAGAAGAACATGTTGGTATCGTTTCATTTACCCCCTCTATTTTCTTATGAAGCAGCAAAGGACATCCATCCCCCGGAGGTCCTTTTGCTCTGGTCTTTGTTTTTCTACCTTTTTTTTCTCTTTTGCCACAGCGTCGCGGGACGCAGGGCTGCTTTTCGTCTCTACACCGAAAAGCAGTCCCTTTTTCTGCGCAAAAATCCGCGCGCGCGCAATTTGGCGGTAGGCGAATGCGCCGGATTGTGCTATACTAAAGGATGAAAATAAATTTTTGAAGGTGGGTGAAACTATGGGTCCTACAGCGCTGATTTTGGCAGGTGTGGGTATTCCGCTGCTGGGCACCACGCTGGGCGCGGCGACGGTCTTCTTTATGAAGAACGAAATGCGCGAAGGGGTGAGCAAGGCGCTGCTCGGCTTTGCCTCGGGCGTGATGATTGCGGCATCGGTCTGGTCGCTGCTCATCCCGGCGATCGATATGGACGAGGCGGCAGGCGGTCTGGGATGGCCCGCCGCACTGATCGGCTTTTTGCTCGGCATCGGCTTTTTGCTGCTGCTCGATTCGGTCATCCCCCATTTGCACATGGACTCGGACAAGCCCGAGGGGCGGCCGAGCCAGCTCGGCAAGTCGCTCATGCTCGTGCTCGCGGTGACGCTGCACAACCTGCCCGAGGGCATGGCGGTCGGTGTGGTGCTCGCGGGTGCGCTGTCCGGCAGCGAGGTCATCACGACGGCGGGCGCGCTCGCCCTCGCGGTCGGCATCGCGATACAAAACGTGCCCGAGGGCGCGATCATCTCCATGCCGCTCATCGGCAACGGACTGAGCCGCCGCCGCGCGTTCGGCTATGGCTTTCTGTCGGGCGCGGTCGAGCCGATCGGCGCGCTGCTGACGATTGCGCTGACGTCCTTTGTGCAGCCCGTGCTGCCCTATATCCTGGCGTTTGCCGCAGGCGCGATGCTCTATGTCGTGATCGAGGAGCTGATTCCGGAATCGCAGGCAGGCGAGCACAGCAACATCGGCACAATCGGCGCGGCGCTCGGCTTTGCGCTGATGATGGTGCTCGACGTCGCGCTCGGATAAAAGGCGCGAAAAGGGATAAAAAGTGCCCCCTGATGCAGGAAACAGACCGGCATCAGGGGGTGTTTTGTGTTTTATTCTGTTGTGGTCGCCGCGGTGCTACAGTCCGGACAAACGCAGTTTGCCACGAGAGAATACCCCGTGATGTGCATACCCGATTGCGCGGCGAGCTGCTCTGTCAGCGAGTGCGCGAGCGTTACATCGAACAAATTGCCGCATTTTTCGCAGACCATGTGATCGTGCCATTCGCTCATGCGATCGAAATGATCGGGCTGACCGGGCACCGAAATCTTGCGCAGCATACCGGTTTCAACGAGCAGACCCAGGTTGCGGTATACCGTGCCCAGGCTGATGTTGGGGATTTGGGTGCGCACAGACTGGAACACATCGTCCGCTGTGGGGTGGGAAAAGCTGTTTTGTACCATCTCGTACACGAGCTGGCGCTGTTTTGTGCGATTCATAAGCGTCATCCTTTTGAAAACTGGAAACAAATAACCATTCCTACTTCTGATTATAGTATAACGGAAGACTGCGCACTTGTCAACCGGAAAATGCGGCAGAATCATAAAAAGTGCGTTATTTTAGTAACAATATCGCGTTTTAAACAAATAAAACAGCTTTTTTCTGTGATGACTGCCCTGCTGCTGCGTTCGCCGCTGAAAAGTGCGCAAAGCCGCCCTTTGGGCGGCTTTGCGCGCGGATTATTCGTCGTATTCCTGTCTTTTGCGCTCTTCTTCCTGCAGTCTGCGCTCGTAGGCATACAGACGGCTCTGCAGCTGGCACAGCTCCTGCGCGAGCGGATCGGGAAGGTGCACATGGTCGAGATCGTATGCCGGTGTCGTGCCCACACGTTCGCCCGCGATGCGCACAACGCGCGCCTTGACCCCCACGACCGTGGAATCCGGCGGCACCTCTTGCAGCACGACCGCGTTCGCGCCGATGCGCGAATTATCGCCCACCCTGAACGGGCCGAGCACCTTGGCACCCGTGGAAATGAGCACGTTGTTGCCGATTGTCGGATGGCGCTTGCCCTTGTCGTGTCCGGTGCCGCCGAGCGTCACGCCGTGATAAATTGTGCAGTCGTCCCCGACCTGCGCGGTTTCGCCGATGACGATGCCCATGCCGTGGTCGATGAACAGGCGGCGGCCGATTTTCGCGCCCGGGTGGATTTCGATGCCGGTCAGGTGGCGTGCCAGCTGCGACAGCGCACGCGCCAGAAAGAAAAATTTATGGGTGTACAGCCAGTGCGCCTGGCGGTGGAAAAACAGCGCATGAAAGCCCTGATAGAGCAAAAAAACCTCAAGCGTGGTGCGCGCGGCGGGATCGCGCTCGCGGATGGAACGCGCGTCGTCGAGCAGTCCTTTAAAAATCATAGAAAGACTCCCTATCCGGTATAGATTGTGATTCACAATACATTATAGTCTGGCGCGGCGGATAATTCAACGGTTTTTCTGTAAATTCAAATTGTAAGCGCGGTGCATTTATGATACAATATTGACAAAGTCATCACCTGCGCGGTGGGCACACGGCGGAAAGGCGGTTGCCGCGGCATTTTTTTGCCTTTTTGCGCGCGCTGTGCTATACTATTGTCAACACGAAATACGCATAGAAAGAAGTTAAAACAATGAAGAAAATCACTGTCATGGGTCTGGGCTATATCGGACTGCCGACGGCGATCACGCTGGCGCGCGCGGGCTATGAGGTCTGCGGCTTTGATGTGACACCCGCGGTCATCGAAAGCCTGCAGGGCGGCAAGATTCACATTGTCGAGCCGGGCTTGCAGGACGCGTTTGATCAGGCGGTTGCGGGCGGTCATCTGCACTTTTCGGGTGAGCTTGCGCCGTCCGACGTGTTCTATATCGCGGTTCCGACCCCGTTTTACGAGGACGAGAACGGCGCGCACAAGGCCGATCTCAAGTACGTCGAGAGCGCCGGACGCATGGCGGGCAAGGTGCTCCGTGCGGAAAACCTTGTCATTTTGGAGTCCACCGTGCCGCCGCGCACCACCGAGCTGCTCGCCCGTGTGCTGAGCGAGGCCTCCGGCCTGCCGATGGACGAGCTGCACGTCGCGCACTGTCCGGAGCGCGTCATTCCGGGCAACATGATGGCTGAGCTGCGCAACAACGACCGCATCGTCGGCGCGCGCACACCCGAGGCCGCGCAGATGGCGAAGGAAATTTACGACAACGTGCTCGACAAGGGCGTGGTGCGCGTCACGGACGATATCACCGCGGAAATGTGCAAGCTGACCGAAAACACCTTCCGCGATGTCAACATTGCGTTTGCAAACGAGCTGTCCATCATCTGCGACAAAATGGGCATCGACGTGTTCGAGCTTATCCGGCTTGCAAACTGCCATCCGCGCGTCAACATCCTGACCCCGGGCGTGGGCGTGGGCGGCCACTGCATCGCGGTCGACCCGTGGTTCATCTACGAGCAGTTCCCCGAGGAGGCGAAGGTCATCCACACCTCCCGCCTGCGCAACGAGAACAAGCCGCGCTTCGTCGCGGAGCGGGTTGTGTCCGCGCTCCAAAACCCCGCAACCGACACCGTCGCGGTGCTCGGCCTTTCCTATAAGCCCGATGTGGACGATCTGCGAGAGTCGCCCTCCATCGAGCTGTGCAACATCCTGCGCGACAAGGGCGTAAACCTGGTCGCGGTCGAGCCGTTCACGCCGCTCGGTCAGGTGCACGGCATCGAAAACGTGTCCTTTGAGGACGCGATGGCGCGTGCGGACTATGTCGTCGTCACACTCGCGCACAGCCTATTTAAAGAAAACAAGGACACAATTCGCGAAAAACCGTATTATGACTGTGTCGGCATGCTCGCAGACTGAGCGCGCCGCACCTCACCTGAATAACGATCTCTCGTTCGGCGCCGGGGGGCGGATGGGCGTTAAATTGTAAATTGGGGATTTTAAAGACATGTTATTGAAGAAAAAAGCGGCAAAAACCGCCGCAGTAGAACAACCGAACAACCAAGCCGTCCCGGCACATGAGGAGTGCGTGCACAACACCTTGCTCGAAATCAACAAGCTGCTCAAGCACATGGTCTCGCTCGACTATGTCCGCGGCATGATCGAAAGCGCGCGCGCACAGGCGGCGCGCGTTGAGACCGCGGCCACGGTCGGCGGAGAGGTCGCCGCGAGCACACAGCGCATCGCGGAGTTTGTGCAGGAATCCCACCTGCATATGCAGAGCGCCGAGGGCGAAATTCAGGAGGGCATGCACCATCTGGATGCCGCCTTCGACAAGCTCAAGGGCGACATCGGCCACCTGACCATTGTCGACCACAGCATGTCCGAGGTCGCGGAGGAAACCGTCAAGATCCGCGAAATCATCAACGTCATCAAAAAAGTCGCGGATCAGACCAATCTGCTCTCGCTCAACGCGTCCATTGAGGCCGCGCGCGCGGGTGCGCAGGGCAAGGGCTTCGCCGTGGTTTCCGAGGAAATCAAAAAGCTCGCGCAGACCACGACCGAGCAGCTCGGCAGCATCAACAGCATCGTTGAGGGGCTGGAGCGCAAGATTCAGGACGCCGCAGGCCAGATGACCGCGGTCACGGGCAAGTTCCGCCAGTCGCAGCAGACCATCGACGATGCCGCGGAGAGCATGACGCAGATGGAGCAGCAGATCAACCGCTCCATGGCCTATGTGTCCCAGCACCTGTCCTCCATCCTCGCGGATACCGAAGAGCAGACGCACGCCACACAGGCGCTGTCCGCCGACCTGCAGAGCATCAGCAGCCAGTCCGCCTACCTGCAGCAGGAGGCGACCCGCACCGGCAAGGCGTTCTACGATATTTCCCAGAAGCTCGACGCGCTGCGCGTGCAGGCAAGCAGCTGCAGCACGACGCTCACCCCGCACATCATGGTCGAGCTGAGCATCACCGACCATATGATGTGGAAATGGCGCATTTACAACATGATGCTCGGCTATCACAAGTTCGAGCTGGCCAAGGTTTCCGATCACCACTCCTGCCGTCTGGGCAAGTGGCTGGACACGCTCGACGCGAGCGATCCCGTGCTCGCGCCCTTCCTCAAGCGGATTGCGGCGCCGCACGAAACGCTGCACCGCGCATCGCAAGAGGCGATCGAGGCGTATCAGCGCAAGGATACCGCGCGCACCGAATCGCTGCTCACCGAAATCGAAGCGCAGTCCAAACTCGTTGTGGCCGCTCTCGAAGAGATGGGCAAGGCAATTTAATCGCACAAAAAAGCCGTCCGGAGGGACGGCTTTTTTCATGCCTGCGCTTCATAGTCCGCGATGGCATCCAAAAACCGCTTGCCGTATTTTTGCGCCTTTGTGTCACCCACGCCCGATACCTCGAGAAATTCCGCGCGCGTGCGCGGCCTGTGCGCCGCCATATCCGCGAGCGTTGCGTTGGAAAAGATGACGTAGGGCGGCACGCCTGCCAGCCGCGCGAGCTTGGCGCGCACCTCGCGCAGCACATCGTACAGGCCGGACGGCGCGGCATCCGCCTTTGCGGTTTTGGTCTTGGCAGGCGCGGCACGGCGCGGCAGCTTCATGGAAACCGGACGGCGCTCGCGGATGATTTCGGCCGAGCGCGCGCTCAGCGTGACGCAGGGCTTGTCGCCCGCGGTCTGCGCCAGATAGCCATGCAGCAGCAAATATTCCAAAATGGCGCGCACGCGCGCGGGTTTTTCCTCGCGCATGATGCCGTAGGTCGATAAATCGGTCAGCCCGTATGCCGCAATGCGCGGATCGCTGCCCGCGCGCAGAATCTCGGACACCATGCCCTTGCCGAAGCGGTAGCCGCGCTGCTGCAGCCGATAGACGCACGACACGATTTTTTGCGCCTCGACGGTGACATCGACCGTGTCGAAATGGGTCAGGCAGTTGCCGCAGCTGCCGCAGAAATCGGGCGCGCGCTCCCCGAAATAGCGCAGCAGATACTGCCGCAGGCAGCCCTCGGTCGCGCAGTAAAAGGTCATATCGCGCAGGCGGTCCAAGTCCTTTTGGCGCAGGGCGGCGCGTGTTTCCTCGCCCAGCGCGGGGTCCGGGCTGCTGTTTTCGATGAGAAACTGGTTCGTTTGCACGTCCCTGCCCGCATAGAGCAGGATGCACGCAGCCGGCGAGCCGTCGCGTCCGGCGCGTCCGGCCTCCTGATAGTAGCTTTCCAGATTTTTGGGCATGTTGTAGTGCACGACAAGCGACACGTTGGATTTGTCGATGCCCATGCCGAACGCGTTCGTCGCGACCATGATGCTTTTGCGGTCAAACAGAAAATCGTCCTGATTGTCGCGCCGCTCGCGGTCGGACAGCCCTGCGTGATAGCGCGTCGCGGCATAGCCGTGCTCGCACAGCGTATCGCACACCTGCTCCACGCCCTTGCGCGTGGCGCAGTACACAATCGCCGTGCACTGCCGCCCGTGCGCGCGCAGAATATGCAGCAATTCGCGCATTTTCTCCGGCGGGCGGCGCACCTCAAACTGCAAATTCGGGCGGTCGAATCCGGTCGTGACGAGCGCGGGCTCGCGCAGGCCGAGCAGCCGCACGATGTCGTCGCGCACCTCGGCCGTTGCGGTCGCCGTGAACGCGGACACGACCGGACGCGCAGGCAGCGACGCGATGAATTCCGCGATGCGCAGATAGCTCGGGCGGAAATCCTGCCCCCACTGCGACACGCAATGCGCCTCGTCAATCGTCACCATGGAGATGGGTGCCTGCGCGGCAAGGCGCGCGAGCGCGGGGGTATCCAGCCGTTCGGGCGCGACATAGAGCAGCTTGAGTCCGCCGCGCAGCGCGCGATAGATGGTTTCGTCGTACTCCGCATAGTCCATCGTGCTGTTGAGGCAGCCTGCAGGCACGCCGGCCTGCACAAGCGCGCCCACCTGATCCTTCATCAGCGAAATGAGCGGAGACACGACCACCGTCAGCCCGGGCAGCGCGAGCGCGGGCACCTGATAGCAGATGGACTTGCCCGCGCCCGTCGGCATGATACCGAGCGCGTCGCGGCGCGACAAAACCGCCCCAATCAATGTATCCTGACCGGGGCGGAACGCGTCATATCCGAAATATTGCTTTAAAATCCGCGCTGCGGTGTCCAAAAAATCCATGCTTCCTCTTACTTGTATTTTTGATACGCGCCGACCGCGAGCTCGTCGCAGCGGTTGTTCTTCGGGTTGTCGGCATGGCCCTTGACCCAGTGGAAGCGCACCGTGTGCTGCTCCAACAGGTCGAGCAGCGCGCCCCACAGCTCGGGATTTTTCGCCGGGGTCTTGTCCGCCTTTTTCCAGCCGCGCGCGCGCCAGCCGATCGCCCAGCCCTTGGTTGCGCCGTCAATGACGTATTTGGAGTCCGAGTACAGGTCGACCTCGCACGGCTCGCGCAGCAGCCGCAGCGCCTCGATGACCGCGGTCAGCTCCATTTTGTTGTTCGTTGTCGACGGATCGCCGCCGGACAGCTCCTTTTCGTGCGCGCCGTATTGCAAAATTGCGCCCCAGCCGCCCGGCCCCGGATTGCCCGAGCACGCGCCGTCGGTGTAGATCGTCACTTTTTTCATCGTATTCCTTTATTGCCGTGTAAAAAAACCTTCTTGTTTTGTGCGCGATATTAGTCCGCCGTCTGCGTGTATGTGCCTGCGTGCGCGGCATCCGTTCCGCCGATGCGCAGCGCCGCCGTGCCGTCCGCCTGCTTATCATACACGAACGTATACGCGCCGTCCGTCGTCTGCGCGGTATTGCCCTGAATCCGCGCGATGCCGTCGCCCTCATCCGAGAAATAGAACTCGAACGAGGTGGAATCCGCCTGCATCAGCTCGACCGAAATCGCGCCGTTTACAAACACGCCGTTCCAGTCGCACTGCGCGTCCGTCGCCGCGTCATACAGCGGAAAATCGCTGTATTCGCTCAGCATGCCCTCGCCTGCGTAGTTGTAGCGGTCGCCGCTTTCTTGGTCGATTGCAACCGTGCCGATCTGGTTCCCGTCCGCATCGGACACCGTGAACAGCGCATAGCCTGCGCCCTGACGGATTTGGTTGCTTTCCATCGTGCCTGCCGCCTCCGCCTGATAGCCCTCGGGCAGCCGCTCTGTGACCAGAGCCTTGGCCTCGTCCTCTGTCAGCGTGATCGGTGCCGGATCCTGCGGAGTCGGTTCGGGTGTCGTGGGCTGCTGGGTCTGCGTCGGCGGCGTGACCTCCGCCGGCTTGCCGCAGCCGCTCAGCCCGATGCTCATACCAAACAGCAGCAGCGCGGCGCTCAGCCCCGCAAGCAGCTTTTTTGTGTTTTGTTTCATGCCGGTTTCCTCCTGAACGATAGTCGTTGCGGTTAGGATGTGTTTTTTTCTATCATACCCTGTTCACGGGAAAAATGCAAGAGCACCTCGCCGGCGCCTCGCCGGTGCGGGCACTG
>CAZOJP010000007.1:21816-56050 GCA_964580155.1 uncultured Intestinibacillus sp.
TCGCCTGCGGGCGGGAGCACCTCGCCGGTGCGGGCACTGTCGCCTGCGGGCGGGAGCACCTCGCCGGTGCGGGCACTGTCGCCTGCGGGCGGGACGGGGGACGGGGGACGGGGGGAGTCAGCGCTCCGCCAGATGCACAAGCCCTGCGTAAATGCCGCCCAGCCGCACAAGCTCTTCATGTGTGCCCTGCTCCGCAATGCCGTCGCGGTCCAGCACAAGAATGCGGTCCGCGCCCTGAATCGTGGACAGCCGGTGCGCAATCGTCAGCGTGGTGCGTCCGCGGCTCAGCCGCTCCAGCGACTGCTGCACGATGAACTCGCTCTCGTTGTCGAGCGCGCTCGTCGCCTCATCCAGCAGCAAAATCGGCGGATCCTTGAGGAATACCCGCGCGATGGAAATGCGCTGCTTCTGTCCGCCCGACAGCCGCACGCCGCGCTCCCCGACGTAGGTCTCATAGCCCTGCGGCATCACGGAGATGAAGTCGTGCGCGCCTGCCAGACGCGCCGCCCGCTCCACCTCGTCGCGCGTTGCACCGCGCTTGCCGTACGCGATGTTTTCAAAAACCGTGCCTGCAAACAGGTACACATCCTGCTGCACCACGCCAATCTGCGCGCGCAGCGAATCGAGCGACAGCGTGCGCACATCGTGTCCGTCCACCTGCACGCTGCCCTCCGTCACGTCAAAAAAGCGCGGAATGAGGTTGCACAGCGTGGTCTTGCCGCCGCCCGACGGGCCGACAAGCGCGACGTTTTCGCCTGCGCCGATATGCAAATCGACGCGGTGGAGCACCGGCGTGTCCGGATCGTCCCGATAGGCGAACGTGACGCGCTCAAAGTCGATGTCGCCGCGCACGTCGCGCAGCGTGACCGCGTTTTCCGGATCTTGGATGTCGGGCACAATGTCCATCACTTCAAAATAGCGCTCGATGCCGGTCATGCCGCGCTGAAACTGCTCGGCAAACTCCACAATGCGGCGAATCGTCGCAAGCAGCGTGGTGACATACATGATGTACGCCATGAGATCGGCCGGGCCAATCTCGCCGTGCATCATAAACAGTCCGCCGCCCACGATGACCGTAAGGTACATGAGGCCGTCAAACGCGCGCGTTGTGCAATTAAACGCCGCCATCCAGCGGTAATTTTCCCGCTTGATGTCCAGCCAATCCGCGTTGCTGCGCTCGAATTTCTCGATTTCCAGACCCTCGCCCGTGAAGGACTTGACCACGCGGATGCCGAGCAGCGAATCCTCAACCTGCGCGTTGACCTCGCCGACCTGCTCGCGGTTGCGCTTGAAGGTCGTGCGCATCGCGTGGTTGAAGCGCGACGAAATCACAACCATGAACGGCACGATCAGGAACACGATCAGCGTCAGCGGAATGTTGATGCCGCACAAAATGACAAAGGATACCGCGATTTTCAGCCCTGCGATGAAAAACTCCTCCGGGCAGTGGTGCGCGAACTCGGTCACATCGAACAGGTCGCTCGTGATGCGCGCCATGAGCTGTCCGATTTTGGTGTCGTTATAAAAGGTGAAGGACTGCTCCTGCAAATGCCGGAAAAGCGCGGAGCGCATATCGGTTTCGATTTTTGCGCCCATGACATGGCCGACGTTGGACATAAAATACTGCGCGGATACATCCACGATGCGCAGCACAAGATACAGCGCCGCCACGCGCAAGATCATGCCCACGCTGAGCGACGCGACGCCCTCCATGCCGCGCTGCGCCAGATAGCGCACCATCATCGGCAGCACGATATCGCACAGCGAGGTCAGCCCCGCGCACAGCAGATCCAGCGCGAGCGTGCCGCGATATTTGCGAAAAAACGGTGCAAAGCGCCGAAGCAGCGCCCACGTTCCGATTGTTTGTTTTTCCATCGCATAAGCCCCCTTTTTCCGTATTGATTCCTGTCCCCATTGTAGCACAATACACCGCGTAAAAGCAACCGGAGCCGCCGTTTTTCGGCATGAAGCACGCGCAGATTCAAAAAAGACGAAGCCCTGCGGCTTCGCCTTTTTGTGAAGGATGACAGAAAAGATGCACGCAATTCCGCGCTTTGGGCGACAGATATTCTTTGTCGGTGCCGCCTTAGATGCCCTCGTTTTGCGGAATGCGCGGCAGGGTGTCAAAGCCCTTTTGCAGCTCCTCGTCCGTCGGCACATGGTCGGTCATCTTGCCGTCGTGATAGGCGGCATACGCCGTCATATCGAAGTAGCCCGTGCCGGTCAGACCGAAGAGAATGGTCTTTTCTTCGCCGGTTTCCTTGCAGCGCAGCGCCTCGTCCATCGCGCAGCGGATGGCGTGCGCGGACTCGGGCGCGGGCAGAATGGTCTCGTTCTTGGCAAAGAACACCGCCGCCTCGAACACGTCGCTCTGCTTGACCGCGACCGCCTCCATGTGGCCGTCGTGGTACAGCTTGGACAGGATGGGGCTCATGCCGTGATAGCGCAGGCCGCCTGCGTGGTTCGGCGTCGGCATAAAGCCCGCGCCCAGCGTATACATGCGCGCCAGGGGCGTGACCTTGCCCGTGTCGCAAAAATCATAGGCGTATTTGCCGCGCGTGAGCGACGGGCAGGACGCAGGCTCCACCGCGATGATGCGCGGATCTGCCTTGCCCGCGAGCTTGTCGCGCATGAACGGCGCGATGAGTCCGCCGAGGTTGGAGCCGCCGCCCGCGCAGCCGATGACGATGTCGGGATATTCCCCGAGCTGCTCCATCGCGATCTGGCTCTCCATGCCGATGATCGACTGGTGCAGCAGCACCTGATTGAGCACCGAGCCGAGCACATAGCGGCAGTTTTCCGTTGTGACCGCGCGCTCGACCGCCTCGGAGATCGCACAGCCGAGCGAGCCGCCCGTGCCCGGGTTTTCCGCCAGGATTTTCTTGCCGATTTCGGTCAGCGCGCTCGGCGAGGGTGTCACGTTCGCGTCAAACACCTGCATCACCGACTTGCGGAAGGGCTTTTGCTCGTACGATACCTTGACCATGAACACATCGAGGTCGATGCCGAAGTATGCGCACGCCTCGGCAAGGGCGGTGCCCCACTGGCCCGCGCCGGTCTCGGTCGTGAGCCTTGTCACGCCCTGCGCCTTGGCGTAGTAGGCCTGCGCGACCGCGGAGTTGAGCTTGTGGCTGCCCGAGGTGTTGTTACCCTCGAATTTATAGTAGATTTTCGCCGGTGTGCCCAATGCCTTTTCCAAATGATAAGCGCGGCAAAGCGGCGAAGGGCGATACATTTTGTAGATTTCCTGCACTTCCTCCGGAATATCGACAAAGCGCGTGGCGCCGTCGAGCTCCTGGTGGGCGAGCTGCTCGCAGAAGATGGGATACAGCTCGGCTTCGGTGATGGGCTGCAGCGTGCCGGGGTTGAGCAGCGGATCGGGCTGCGCGGTCATATCGGCACGCAGGTTGTACCACTGGGTGGGCATCCGGTCTTCGGTCAGATACAGTCTGTGCGGAATTTTAGCCATGGTCGTACTCTCCTTTTCCTCGTTTGAGACGCATGATTTGGGGAAAAAGGCATAAAAAAATGACCTTTATCCCATACAATAATTCTGGGACAAAAGCCTTAGCCTCTGCGGTACCACCCGGATTGACGTCCAAAGACGCCCACTCTCTTTCGCACATCAAAAAATGCACGCTCCCCTGATAACGGGTGAAGTCCCCGTCTTGCGTACTGCGCCCTGCGGCGGTTCGGCTCGCCCTGATAAAGTCCATTCGCACCGATTCCCCCTGCCGCGCTCACAGCACCCGCGGCTCTCTGGAAGGCGGAAATTTCGGCCTACTCGTCTTCGTCATCGGTTTGGCAGCCACGGTGTTCCGTGACCTTGCAGTCATTATATGCGCACCCGGCGGCTTTGTCAAGCGCTTTTTTCAAAAAAGATCTGCTTGCGCGCGCACAAACCGCGTGGTATACTTTAGTGCAGTATTTGGGTGAATAACCGGTAAAAAGGGGGCTGTCCTATGGCGAAGTCCGTCAAATCCGCCTATTTTTGCGCGCTGCTCGCGCTGTTTTCCTGGGGCACGGTGTATGTTGTGGGCAAATATGTCATGGCGAGCGTGCCGCCCTTCGTCGTGACCGCGTGCCGGTATGCGCTCGCCGTCGCGCTGCTCGGGGTGCTGCTGCGGCGCAAAACATATACGCGCATTGCGCGCGCGGATGTTCCGCAGGTGATGGCGGTCGCGGTTCTGGGGTATTTTCTGTCCATGAACCTGCAATTTTTCGGCACCAAGCTGACGAATGCGTCGGTGTCCTCGCTCATCAACTCGATGAATCCGGTGTTTATCACGCTGTTTGCGGTGCTGCTGCTCGGAGAAAAGCTCAGCCGCGCGCGGATTGCAAGCCTTGCGCTCTCGCTCGCGGGGGTGTGGCTCGTGGTGGGCGGTGCGCGCGGCGCGGTGCGTCCGCTCGGGGTGGCGTGCGCGCTCGGTGCCATGCTGTCGTGGGCGCTCATGAGCGTGCTCATGCGCCGGCTGACCGCGCGCTACGACGCGCTCTATCTGACGCGCGTGAGTCTCATCATCGGCGGCCTGCTGACCGCGCCGCTCAGCGTGTGGTCGTACGTCACCGCGCCGCCCATCGACTGGTCGTGGCGGCTTGCCGCAGGGCTGCTGTTTCTCGGCTTTGTCGGCACGGCGCTCGGCAATCTGTGCTGGACGCGCGCGCTCAGCGTGCTCGAGGCGAGCACCTGCAGCCTGTTTTATCCGGTCATGCCGCTGACCTCGGTGCTCGGCGGCGCGCTGTTTCTGGGCGAACCGGTCTCGCTGCGGCTCGCGGCAGGTGCGGCGCTCATCGCGATCGGTGTCGTCGTCGGTGTGCGGCGCGGACAGGCTCCGCCCGAGGACACCGCGCCCGCGCCGCGCGCGGCGGAGCGGGTGTAAGGATTTTTGGGCAGACCAAAGCCCCCTGCTTCCGCCGAACAGGGGGCTTTAACCAGCTGATATGAAGTTGTGCATTGGCTTTACCTGTTTTTCTTTAGATTTCCCCACTCGGAATGTTGGATTCTGCGGAAACTCTGGTCTCCGTAGTAGAGGTTTTTGTCCCGATCGGTTTGCTTGTTGACAGGGTTTCAAGGATCGGGTCTTCCGCGCTGTGGGTGCTCTTACCTGTGCAGGGATGCGGCCGTGCTGTTTGGTTGTTTTTGCGCTTACTTGTCTTGCACTGATTTTGGCTTGCTCGCTTGTGCCTTTGCTTGCTTGCTTTTTTCGGTGCTCTACATGTGCTTGCGCTTGCTTTTTCGGTGCTTTTTTCACCAAACGTTTGGATTTTGGGGTTGCGAAACGGTGTTTCTGTGCGACCTTGTCTCTCGCTGCTACATCGCCGCGGTACATCTTTGTTGCCCATCGGCATGCCCATCGGCAGATGACCTGTTGCGCGCGGTGTTCGATAGATCAGAAACCTTTTCCCTTTTTCCGCTCTAGAGCGCTGCTCCTGGATGGGAAATCCTTTCTCAGGTCAGTCGGGCGCTACGGTGAGGTCGTTCGTCCGTATGCCGCTTATCTGGCGGCGCGGGCGAGCTGCTTGTTTCGCCTGTTGTGATTCCGTTCGCTGTTTCTCGATTGCCTGGACGTGCGGAAATTCATGTTTGGATCGTTTCGATCCGGGGGGAAACTCCCCTTTGGGTTGCCGCCGTGCTAGGGAAGCGGACATGCTGCGGAATCTTTGGAATGCTGTGCTGTTTGTAAGGTCACGGACTCACTCACTTTCAATGTTCTATGTAAAGGAAGATTGAAGTTTGCGGGCGGGTCAACATCCGCGCCGCCGAGGGTTGGTGGTTTACGCTACAGCATCGGCCGCGAGCCCTGCTGGTGAGAGCTCTTTAATTCGACCATCGGACCCACTCCTTTCTTAGAAACGTGGTCGTCTTTTGTTTGTCCACGCTCCTTTTTTGTACCTTTATGATACCATTGAAGGCGGATAAAGTCAACGATTTCGCGCTGCAAAAGGGTACAAAAAGAGCGGGGAAAAATCGTCGTTTTGCGCTTTAAATGCGCCTTAAAGTTTGGTATAATATAAAGAGTGGGGAATTTTTCACCCCACCTCCGCGGCACGCGGCAACACATAGGAGGATACCTTTATGGGATTTCATTATTATATGCCGACCCGCATCCTTTTCGGTGCGGGAAGCGTCAAAAAACTTGCAAAAACCCGGCTTCCGGGCAAAAAAGCGCTGCTCATCACGGGCGGAAGCTCGACCACCAAGCTCGGCTACGTCGATCTGGTGCGCGCACTGCTGACCGAGGCGGGCGCGGACAGCGTGCTGTACGACGGGGTGCAGCCCAACCCGACGATCGACAGTGTGCGCGCGTGCGCCGCGCTTGCGCGCGAGGAGGGCTGCGATTTCGTCGTCGGTCTCGGCGGCGGCTCCTCCATCGACACCGCCAAGGCGGCCGCGGTGGCGGCGGTCAATCCGGGCGATTACTGGGACTATGTTTACGGCGGCACGGGCGGCTGCAAGCGCATGGAGCACGATCCGCTGCCCCTCATCGCCATCACGACGACCGCGGGCACGGGCACCGAGGCCGACCCCTGGATGGTCGTGACAAACGGCGAGGAAAAAATCGGCTCGGGCGGGGACCGCACCTTCCCCACCCTGTCCATTGTCGATCCCGAGCTCATGGCGACGGTGCCGCCGCGCATGACCGCGTACCAGGGCTTTGACGCGCTGTTTCACGCGGTCGAGGGCTATATCGCGACGATTGCCAGCCCGATCACCGATATGTACGCGCTGCGCAGCATCGAGCTGATCGGCCGCAGCCTGCCGCGCGCGGTCGCGGACGGCATGGATATGGACGCGCGCGCGGATGTGGCGCTCGCGAACACGCTGTCCGGCTTTGTCGAGAGCATGTCCTCGTGCGTGTCCGAGCACTCGATTGAGCACGCGCTGAGCGCGTACCACCCCAACTTAACGCACGGCGCAGGGCTGATCATGCTGTCGCTCGCCTACTTTGAAACCTTTTTGGGCGTGTGCGATGCGCGCTTCATCGATATGGCGCGCGCGCTCGGCAAGACCGACGCCAACCGCGCCGAGGATTTTCTGGAAGCGCTCGCGGATTTGCAGCGCGCGTGCGGCGTGGATGGGCTGCGCATGAGCGAATACGGCATTTCCGAGGAAAAGTTCGGCGACTATGCGGACAACGCGCGCGCGACCATGGGCGGACTGTTTAAGCTCGACCGCAAGCAGCTTTCGCGCGAGGATGTTATCGACATCCTGCGCCGCAGCTACCGCTGACACCGATTTTATTCAGAAGGATACCACATTGAAGCATATTCTCATGCTCGCGACGGGCGGCACCATCGCAAGCCGCGTGTCGCCCGGGGGCGGACTGACCCCCGCGCTGACCGGTCAGGCGCTGCTGGACTTTGTGCCCGCGCTCGCGCAGGTGTGCCGCATCACCGTGCGCGACGTGTGCGCGCTCGACTCGACCGATCTCACGACCGCGGACCGGGTGCGGCTGGCGCGCGCCATCTGGCAGGCCCGTGCGCAGTTTGACGGCTTTGTCGTGACGCACGGCACGGATACGCTTGCCTATACCGCCGCGCTGCTCGCGCATGCCCTGCCCGATTTTGACAAGCCCGTGCTGCTGACCGGTTCGATGCACCCCATCGGCGTGCCCGATTCCGACGCGCCGGACAACCTGCTCGGCGCGTTCCGCGTCGCGGCAAGCGGCGCCTATGCGGGGGTCGCCGCGTGCGTGCACGGCATGATTTTGCGCGGCAGCCGCGTCGTCAAGACGGACAGCGCCGCGCTTGCCGCGTTTTCCTCGATCGGCGCGCCGCCGGACGGCAGCGTGGACGCGGATGGCACGGTGCACGTCGCGCAGCAGCCGCCGCGCACGCGCGCGCCCCGGCTGACGGAGCCGCGCGGCACGCGCGTGTTTGTGCTGCGCCTGACACCGGACACCGATGCCGCGGCGCTTGCGCTGCTGCACGGCTTTGACAGCGTCATCCTGGAGAGCTTCGGCGCGGGCGGCATTCCGGCGCGGCTGGAGGGCGCGCTCGGCGCGCTGCTCGCGGCGGGCACGCGCGTGTATATCACGACCCAGTGCCCGTTCGGCGGCGCGGATTTGACGAAGTATGCGGTCGGCTGCCGCGCGCGTGCGCTCGGCGCAATCGATCTGGGCGCGCGCACCATCGAGGACAGCCTCGCCGCCATCGCGTGCGGCGATTTGTGACAAAGAGGGCTTGCACATGACGGAAATCAAAACAATCGGGCTGATCGGTCTGGGATCGATCGGCATTTTATACGCGGACGCGTTTCAGCGCGCGTTCGGACGGGAGCACGTGTGCCTGATCGCGGATCCGGAGCGCGTGGCGCGCTATCGCCGCGACGGCGTGCAGATGAACGGCGCACCCTGCGATTTTCGCTACGAAACTGGAGAAGACGGTGCGCAGCCGGTCGATTTGCTGCTGTTTTGCGTCAAATATCCCGGACTGACCGACGCGATCGCGCGCGTGCGCCCCTTTGTCGGCGCGCACACCGTTCTTGTCAGCACGCTCAACGGCGTGGTCAGCGAGCAGGAGATTGCCGCGGTCTACGGCGACAAGCTGCTCTACTGCACGGTGCAGGGCATGGACGCGACGCGCGACGGCGTGGATATGCGCTGGAGCAATGCGGGCTATCTCGCGCTCGGCGAGGCGCACGGCGGCACGAGCGCGCGGCTGCAGGCCGTGTGCGCCGCACTCGATCGCGCAGGGCTTGCCTATCGGCTGCCGGCGGACATCCGCCACCAGCTTTGGAGCAAGTTCATGCTCAACGTCGGCGTCAATCAGGTGACCGCGGCGCACGGGCTGCCCTATGGCGGCGTGCAGCGGCCCGGCGCGGCGCGCACGCAAATGCGCGCGGCCATGGTCGAAGCGCAGCGCGTCGCCGCGTGCGAGGGCATCACCCTGACAGACCGCGAGATGGACGAATGGATCGCGCTCATCGACACACTCGACCCGAACGGCATGACCTCGATGCGGCAGGACACCCTGCGCGACCGCCGCACCGAGCTGGACCTGTTCGCGGGCACGGTGCGCCGTCTGGGCGCGCAGCACGGCGTACCCACGCCGGTAAACGACACACTTTACGACGCGATCCGCGCAATCGAAGCGCGCGCGTGCGCAAAACTGGAAACGGAGGACGCTTTTCATGCATGATTTTAATTTACACCTGCCCACGAACATCATTTTCGGGCGGAACATCGAAGCGGGCATCGGCGCGCATCTCAAGGCGCTCGGCGCGACGCGCGTGCTGCTGCATTTTGGCGGCGGCAGCGTGCAAAAAAGCGGCCTGCTCGCGCAGGTGGAGGACAGCCTGACCGCGGCCGGACTGACCTTTGCGGAATTTGGCGGCGCGCAGCCCAATCCGCGCATCGAGCTCGTGCGCGAGGGCATGGCGGTGTGTGCGCGCGAAAAAATCGACTTTATTCTGGCGGTCGGCGGCGGCTCCGCAATCGACTCCGCCAAGCTCATCGCGGTGGGCTATGCGACCGGACGCGATCCGTGGGAGTTTATTGCCGGCGGCGAGCAGCCGACGTGCACCACCCCCCTGGGCACGGTGCTCACCCTGTCCGCAACGGGCAGCGAAATGAGCAATTCCGCGGTCATCTCGAACGGCACGCTCAAGCGCGGCCTGAGCAGCGCGGTCAACCGTCCGCTCATCTCCTTCCTCAATCCGGAAAACACCTTCACCGTATCCAAATTCCAGACCGGCTGCGGCATTGTGGACACCATGGCGCACACGCTCGAGCGCTACTGCACACCGGATACGGACACCGACCTGACCGACCGCATCGCGGAGGCGCTGCTCGTTTCCGTGCGCGACGCAGGCCGCGCCGCCCTTGCCAATCCGGCGGATTACGAGGCGCGCGCCACGCTTATGTGGGCGTCCACCCTGTCGCACAACGGGCTGACGGGCTGCGGCAAGGACTATGCCTTCACCGTGCACAAGCTCGAGCACGATATTTCCGGCCTGCATCCTGCGGTCGCGCACGGCGCAGGGCTGTCCGTCCTGTTCCCCGCGTGGATGCACGAGGTGCTGGAGCGCGATGTGCGCCGCTTTGCCCGTCTTGCGGTCAACGTGTGGGGCTGCACGATGGACTATGACCACCCTGCGCGCACCGCGCGTGCGGGCATCGAGGCGATGCGCGCCTATTTCCGCGAAATCGGCATGCCGACCACGATGGCGGAGCTGGGTGTAACCCCCGCGGACTATGCCGCGATTGCCGACCTGACCACGGGGCACGGCACCAAAACGCCGCCCTCGTGCTACGGCGAGCTGACGCGCGCACGCATCCTACACATTTATTCCCTCGCAGAGTGATTCAAATCCCCCTGTTTTGCAAAGCAGGGGGATTTCTGTCCGCGGATGACGGTTGCCCGATTTGCCGCGGTGTGATAGGATGGTAGCAAACAGAGAGGGCGCGGAAAGGAGGGCTGCCGATGTATCGGGTACTGCTTTGCGATGATGAAATTCATGTGTGTCAGCTTGTGCAATATCTGGTGGAGTGGGACGCGCTGGGTCTGGAGCTCGTCGGCACCGCGCACAGCGGCGTCGAAGCGCTGGAAATGCTCGCCGCGCACAGACCCCACATTGTGATTTCCGATATTCGCATGCCGGGCTACAGCGGCATCGATCTGATGGAGCAGGCGCGGGAGCGCGGCTTTCACTGCCGTTTTGTGCTCATCAGCGGCTATCGGGAGTTTGAATATGCGCAAAAGGCGATTCAGCTCGGTGTGACCGACTATGTCGTCAAGCCGATCCAAAAGAACGAGCTGACGCACGCGCTGCGCAAGGCGATTGCCGAGCTGGCCGAGCTGTCCGCCGATGCCGCGGAAAGCGGCACACCGGACAGCGCCCGCGCCGAACATGATCGGGAGCGTCTGCTGGCGGACTGGCAGGGCGGCGCGCTGGACGATGCCGGGCTGACGCGCGCGCAGCTGGCGCAGCGGTATGCGGTCGATTTATCGGGCGCGTGCGGCGCGCTTGCGTGGCATTTGATGTGCTACGGCGCATTTTCCGAGCAGACACAGCGGCTGCTGGAGGGCAAGGTCTGCGCCTATCTGGAGGAGCAGGCAGGCGCATGGTTCCGCGAGCATGTGCTCTTGCGGCAGGAAAACGGGCTGCTGCTGCTGTGCGCGAGCGACACCGCGCAGGAGATGCCCGGACTGCGCCTGATGCGCGACGGCTGCCGCGCGGTGCTCTCCATTTGCAGCGGATGGGACATTGCGCTCGGCGCGGCATTTTTGCGCGACGAGGAGCCGTTTCATCGCCTGTTTGCGCGGGCCGAGAGCGCCGCATACGAGCGCCTTTTCGATCCCGAACACGCCATACATAAGGAGCCGCTCACCCTGCGCTGCGACGCGGATTTTCACGCGGTCATTGATTTTGACGCGTGCGGCAGGCTGTCCGCCGCCATGCAGATTTTGGACAGCGTCACGGTGCGCGCCGAGATTGAAAGCGGATTTTCCGCGCTTGCGCAGTCGTCCACAGCGGATGCCGCCGCGGTATTCGGATATGCCGGATGGGTGATCGGCACGATGAACCACGCGCTGAGCGCGTTTGACATCGGCGCGGACGTGACGCGCTACCTGGACCGCGCCGTGCTCGAACGCGAGCTGCACTATGTGCCGGATGCGCTGCGCATCGGGCGGCGGCTGGGCGAGGCCGCGGCGGCGCAGATCGAAACCGTGCGCGAGGCGGTGCGCTCCGCGGAAAACCGCCCGGTGCGGCAGGTCAAGGAGCTCGTCGCGGCGCATTATATGGAGCCGCTCAGCCTAAACGATGTGGCGGCGGCGGTCGATCTCAATCCGGTCTATCTGTCCGTGCTGTTCAAAAAGGAAACCGGCACCAACTTCAAGGATTATCTGACCGGCGTGCGCATCGAAACCGCAAAGACACTGCTGCGCGAGGGGGAAAGCATGCTGACCGCGGCGGAAAAGGTCGGATATAAGGACGCGAAATATTTCAGCAAGCTGTTCACGCGCGTCGTCGGGGTGAATCCCACCCAGTATAAAAAACTCTATCTGTGAGAAAGGGCGGTGAAACCGATGAGAAAGCATGCGTGTCGGCTGAGCGCGCGCCTGAGCATGCTCACCGTGGCGGCCGGCGGTGCTGCCGTCCTGCTTGTCGCGCTGAGCATGCTCAGCGTGATTCCCGCCCTTGCAGGCGTGCTTGCGCTGCCGGGCGTGGGGCTGGTGTACGCCCTTGCGCTCTACCGCTGGGTTTATCGTCCGCTGCGCGCGGCCGAGCACGCGCTCGGCGCACCGGAGGAGCCGTTTGACCGCATTCTGGCGCGGCTCGATGACGCGGACGCGCTCGAGGGCTTCACCGCGGGGCGCACGCTGCGCGCGCTGAGCGGCAAGGTGCATGCCCAATATGACGAGGCGCTGCTGCGCGGCCAGGTCGAGCTGCGCACGCTGCAAAGCCAGATCAATCCGCATTTCCTGTATAATACGCTCGATTCCATCCGCGGACAGGCGCTTTTTCAGGGCGCGGCGGACATTGCGGACATGACCGAGGCGCTGTCCACCTTCTTCCGGTATTCGATTTCCAACCGGGACAACGTGGTCACGCTCGAGGAAGAGCTGGAGAATGTGCGCAATTATTTCAAAATACAGCAGTTTCGCTTCAATAACCGCTTTCGGCTGTCCATTCTGCCCATTGCGCGTGCGGATTTGGAGCAGTGCCGGCTGCCCAAGCTGTCGCTGCAGCCCATTTTGGAAAATGCGATTTTGCACGGCATGGAGGGCATGCTCGCGACGGGCACAATCACAATCCGTGTGGAGGGCACGGAGCGTCTGGTTCGCATCACGGTGTCGGACGACGGCATGGGGATGAACGAGGAGACGCTGCTCGCGCTGCAGGCGCGCGTGCGCGGCGAAGCCGTGGAAGCGCGTGCGCACGGACGCAGCACCGGTCTGGCGCTGCCGAACGTCGCGCGCCGCATCCGCCTGATGTTCGGCGAGCACTACGGCATGCAAATTATGAGCACGGTGGGCGCGGGCACCGATGTGGTGGTGCTGCTGCCGCGGCAGCAGGCGGAGGGCGTCGATGGAGCGTGAGGTTGTGCGCGCTTGCGCGCTGCAATATGGCGACGACGCGGGGCAGCAGCGGCTTGACCATGTGGATCTGCTGCTGACCGCGGGGGGCGGCTTGGGCATTGTCGGCACGGCGGGCGCGGGCAAGCACTGCCTATGTCAGGCGCTGTGCGGAGAAATCACGCCGCAGGGCGGCTGCATTTTGGTGGAGGAGGCGCCCGCGCCCGCGCAGACGCTGCGGCAGATCGGCCTGCGCATCGACCGGGAAAGCCGTCTGCTCGCAGGGCTGAGCGTCGCGGAAAATCTGCTGCTTGCGCTGCCCTTTCGGCGGTTTTGGTATCCGGCGCGGCGGCTGCGCAAGCTGTGCGGTGAGCTGCTCGCGTTCTATGGATTGGAGCGCCACCTGAACGCGTATCCGGCGGAGCTGCCGCCTGCGCTGCAGCACCGGCTGCTGCTCGTGCGCGCGGTGCTGCAGGGCAAGCGCTTTGCCGTGCTCGACGGCGCGGCGGACGGCTGCACCTCGGAGGAGTGCATCGCGCTCGCGGATACGATCGCGCGCGTGCGCGCCCGCGGTCTGACGGTGCTGTACGCCGCCGCGCGCATGGATGAGGTGCTCTATTCCCTGCCGCGGTGCGCAATCATGGAGCGCGGACGCATCGTCAAGCTGCTCGATCCGCAGCAGCGCACGCGCGCCGCGCTGCGGCCCTATCTGTACGGCTACTGCGCGCCCGTTCGGCTGTCCGCGCTGCAGCATACCGGCGCGCCGCTTGTGACCGTGTGCGCGCAGCCGTTTCATGCGGGCGGCTATGTGGCAATTCTCGACCGCGACGGGACGGCGCATGATTTTGTGCGCGCGCTGCTGCGTGCGTGCGCGGCGGAAAAGCTGCCCGCGCCCGCCGTACTCGGCGCGGATGCCGCGGCGCATAGCTGGATTGCAGGCATGGACATTGCGGATAACCTGCTGCTCACGATCGCTGCGCGCATTGCCGGCCCCTTGTGGCATGTGCGCGCGCGCATGCGCCGGCTGGTGCTGCAGGAGTGCGCCGCACACACCGGTCTGCGCGACGCGCAGCTTGCGTGCACGCCCGACCGGCTGACGCACGGGGAGCAGCTCAGTCTGCTGCTCTACCGCACCTCGCTGCGCGGCGCGCGCATCCATGTGCTCGAGCAGCCGAGCACGGATCGCGCCGACCGCGCGGTGTTCGCGCAGGCGGCACAAAGCCTGCGCGCGGACGGCTGCTGCGTTGTGCACATCACCGCGGGGGCGGAGGATCTGTTTGACGATCCGACGTCGCTGCTTTACTGGGAACGCGGGACCCTGCAGGAGGATATGCTATGAAAAAAAAGCTGCGCGCGCCTGCGGGTGCGCCCGTCGCGGCGGCGCTGCTCGTGCTGCTGCTTGTGTGCCGCGCGTTCGTGCCCGGCTTTCATCGGGCAGGTATGTATTTTAATATTCTGACGCAGGCATCCATCACGGGCATTTTGGCGATTGGCATGCTGTTTGTGCTGATTTGCGGCAATATCGACCTGTCGATCGGCGCACAGACCGCGCTTTACGGTGTTTTGTGCGTCTATCTGATGAAGCAGGGCGTGCCCCTGCCCACCGCGACGCTGCTGACGATTTTGTGCGCGCTCGTGCTGGGCGGCACGCTCGGCTGGCTCATTCAGACGCGGCGACTCAACTCCATGGTCGCGACAATCGCTGCCGCCGTCACGCTGCAGGGTGTCACCTATATCGTCGCGCGCGGACTGCCGCTCTTTAACATTCCGATCGCGCTTGAGCGCATGGTTTCCTACAAAATCGGGCGGCTTTCGTTTTGCGCGCTGCTGTTTGCGGGCATCATCCTGCTCGCCGGACTGATTTTGCACCACACCTACTGGGGAAAATTCTTTTACGCGGTCGGCAGCGACGAGGACACGGCGGAGCGCGCCGGTGTGCCCGTCTGCCGCACGCGCGTGCTTGCGTTTGCGCTGTGCAGCCTGTTTTGCGCCTGCGGCGCGATCGCCTTCACCGGGCGCATCGGGCTGGCGTCGCTTGACGCAGGCGGAGAGTCCGTGCTCGATGTGATGACGGCGGCCGCGCTCGGCGGGGTCGGCTTTCAGGGCGGACGCGGAAAAATTCTGCCCGTGGTCTGCGCCACGCTGCTGCTTGCCACGCTGAGCACGGCATTTATCGGCCTGCGCACCCCCTCCTACTATCAAAATCTCATAAAAGGCGGCATCCTTTTTCTCGCAATATCCACAAAAATTACGAAATCTTAATTTTGACCCCCATCATGTAAAATCCGTCCCATTGTATAAGGGGCGGATTTTTTGTATGCTTGGAGTAACAAAACCGAGCAAGGAGGGAAAACGCATGGCGGAATTCGTTCTGGAAATGAACCACATTGCAAAATCGTTCCCGGGCGTCAAGGTGCTGGATGATGTGACGCTGCGCATCCGCGCGGGCGAGGTGCACGCGCTCATGGGGGAAAACGGCGCGGGCAAGTCCACGCTGATGAAAATCCTCATGGGCATTTACACGGCGGACGCGGGCGAGCTGGTCTTTGACGGGCAGCCGTTCACCGTGCGCAATCCGCGCGACGCGATGGATCGCGGCATCGCGATGATTCATCAGGAGCTCAACCCCATTCTGGATATGCAGGTGTACGAGAACATCTACATCGGACGGGAGAAAAAACGCGGCATGCTGCTCGACCGCAAAACCATGCAGAAGGAGACGGCCGCACTGCTGAAAAAGCTGGGGATCGGCATTTCCGCGACCGCGTACATGCGCGATTTGTCGGTCGCGCAGTGTCAGCTCATCGAAATCGTCAAGGCGATCTCGATTGATGCAAAGGTCATCGTCATGGACGAGCCGACCTCGGCCATCACCGACCGCGAGGTGGACACGCTGTTCACGCAGATTCGCCGCCTGCGCAGCGAGGGGGTGGCGATCATCTACATCTCGCATAAAATGGACGAAATCTTCACAATCTGCGACACGATCACCGTGCTGCGCGACGGCAAGTTCATCGGCACCGATGCCGCCGCACACATGACAAACGAGCAGCTCATCCGCATGATGGTCGGCCGCGACATCACCGAGGTATTCCCCAAGGCACAGGCGCAGATCGGCGAAACGCTGCTCGAGGTGCGCGGCCTGTCGATGGGAAACCGCGTGCGCGATGTCAGCTTCACGCTGCGCCGCGGCGAGGTGCTCGGCATCGCGGGGCTGGTCGGCGCGGGGCGCAGCGAGCTTGTCGAAACCATTTTCGGCATGCGCCGCAAATCCGCGGGAGAAATCCGCATCGGCGGCAAGCCGGTCCGGCTGGACACACCTGCGCACGCCATTGCGCACAGGCTTGCGCTTATCACGGAGGACCGCAAGTGCACCGGCCTCAATCTGGAGGGCACGGTGGCGGAAAATATCACCCTTGTCGATCTCAAGCGGCTGTTCCCCTCCGGACTCATCGACCGCACCAAGGAAAAAAGCATCGCAAACCGCTACATACGGGAAATGTCGATTAAGACACCCGGTCCGGATCAGCTCGTCGGCAATTTGTCCGGCGGCAACCAGCAAAAGGTGGTCATCGCCAAGTGGATTGAGACCGCGCCGGACATCATCATTCTCGATGAGCCGACGCGCGGCATCGATGTCGGCGCCAAGCGCGATATTTATCTGCTGATCGGGGAAATGGTCAAGGCGGGCAAGGCGGTCATCGTCATCTCGTCCGAGATTCCCGAGGTGATGGGGCTCTCCGACCGCATCCTTGTCATGGCGGAGGGACGGGTGACCGGCGAAGTCGCGCGCAGCGCGTTCTCGCAGGAGCGCATTATGACATACGCCGCACAGTTTGGGGAGTGAGAGCAATGGATCAATTAAAAAACAAGCATTTGATGAAGGACTTTGGGCTGCTGCTCATCTTTTTGGTCCTGGTTGTCGCCTTGTCGATTATTTCGGGCGGCAAATTCGCGAATGCGAAAAACTTTATCAACGTACTCAAGCAGACCTCGGTCAACGGCATCCTCGCCATGGGCATGATGTTCGTCATCATATCCGACGGCATCGACCTTTCGGTCGGCTCGATCGTCGGCTTGTCGGGCGTGGTCGCGTGCATGTGCGCGCATCCGGCGGCAGCGGGCGCGACGACCGGTGCCGGACAGTATCCCTTCCTTGTGCCGATTGTCGCCGCGCTGCTCGTCGGCGCACTGGTCGGCGTGTTCAACGGCGTGGGCATCGCCTATGGCGGCATTCCCCCGTTCATTGTCACCCTGGGCACCATGACGATTGTGCGCGGGCTTGCGCTCATCATTTCGGGCGGCTCTCCGGTTTTTGACGTGACGGCAAAGTTTGAGAAAATCGCCTCCGGCAAGCTCGCAGGCATCCCGTATCTGGCATTTTATCTGGTGGTAATCGTTGCAATTTGCGCGTTCATCCTCAATAAAACCGTGTTCGGCCGCCGCGTTTATGCAATCGGCGGCAACCAGACCGCGGCGGAGGTCTCCGGCATCAACGTGCGCCGCCTGCGCGTTGCGGTGTATGCGATTTCGGGCGTGCTCGCCGGACTTGCGGGTCTGCTCGTCGCGTCGCGCACCATCACCGGCTCGCCCACTGCGGGGCAGTCGTACGAAATGGACGCGATCGCGTCGGTCGTCATCGGCGGCGTGTCGATGTCGGGCGGCTCGGGCAAATGGCACGGTGTCGTCATCGGCGCGCTCATGCTCGCGGTCATCTCAAACGGTTTGGACATCCTGCGCGTCAATTCCAACTTCCAGCTCATCATCAAGGGATTTATCATTATTTTCGCAGTGCTGATGGATATCCGCGGCAGAGGGAAAAAAGCATAGGGCAATTCCACACTTCGCTTTGTGCGGTGTTGCCATAGCTTTTCCGCGCCGATGATATAACGAGAAAAGAACAGTATGAGGAGGATTTTATCCATGAAAAAGAGACTTTTGGCAATGCTGATGGCGGGCGCAATGGCGCTGACGATGACAGCGTGCGGCGATTCAAGCACAGCGGCACCCGACGGCGGCGCAGCGGCAGGCGGTAAAAGCTATCGCATCGCGCTGTGCATGAGCCACCAGACAAACGCCTTTACCACCGCGGTTTCCGCAGGCGCAAAGGCAAAGGCCGAGGAGCTCGGCATCACGGTGGACGTGTTCGACGGCAAGCAGGATCAGGCGACGCAGACAAGCCAGATCGAGCAGGCGATCAACTCCGGTTATGACGGCATTCTGGTCGAGCCGGTATCGGTCGACGGCATCGTGCCCGCGATTAAGGAAGCCAACGAGGCCGAGGTTCCCGTCATCACCGTGGTGCAGAAAATGAGCGGACAGGAGCAGTATGCGCAGGCCTATTGCGGCGGCGACGACTCCAAGGCCGGCGAGCTGCAAATGGAAAAGGTCTGCGAGGAGCTGGGCGGCAAGGGCAATATCGCCGTGCTGTACGGCCCGATGGGCTCGGACGGACAGCTCATCCGCAAGCAGGGCTATGACAAGGTGCTGCAGGCAAATCCGGATGTCAAAATGATGTTTGACGAGACCGCGAACTGGGTCACAGCGGACGCGCTGACGCTGGTGGAAAACTGGCTGCAGACCGGCACCGAGCTCAACGCAATCGTCGCGCAGAACGACGGCATGGCGATGGGCGCGCTCAAGGCGGTCGAGGATGCCAACATGCAGGATCAGATTAAGGTTTACGGCGTTGACGCGGTGGACGACGCGGTCGCGGCGATTGCAGCCGGCCGCCTGACGGGCACCATCTCGCAGGACGCACCCGGCCAGGGCGCGCTCGGCGTGGAAACGATGTTCAAGCTGCTCAGCGGCGAAACCGTGCCGCCGACGAGCTACACCGAGTGCATCTGGATCAATGTGGACAACGTTGCACAGTATCAGAAGTGATAAACAGCGCTTTATAGCGTAAAAGAGCGCCCCCCGATGGTATTTTCATCGGGGGGCGCTCTTTTCGTCAAACCCTTGCCGCCGGATTACGGCGCGGGCTGCGCGGGCACGCGGAACCAGAAGCGCACGCCGTCCGCCGTATTTTCCGCGCCGCAGGTGCCGCCGTGCGCGTCCGCGATGGCGCGCACAATGGACAGCCCGATGCCCGAGCCGCCCGACTCGCGCGAGCGCGCCTTGTCCGTGCGGTAGAATTTTTCGAAAATCATGCCGAGCTCGCCCTGCGCGATGGGGTCGCCCTCGTTTTCCACGGCAAAGGTCACCGCGCCGTCCGGCTCGGTCGCCGCGTGCAGCGTGATGCGGCCGCCTGCGGGCGTGTAGCGGATCGCGTTCGAGACATAATTCATCACGACCTGCTCGAGCATGCCGTAGTCCGCGTACAAAACCGCGTGCGTGTCCGTGCAGTCGAGGTGCAGACCGCGCTCCGCGGCGAGCACCGCGGTTTTGTCCGCGACGCCCGTGCACAGGCTGTACAGATCGACCTCGGTGCGCTCCGGGGTTTCGCGCCCCAGCTCAAGCTTGGACAAATCGAGCAGCTGCATGACGAGATGGTTCATGTGCTGCGCCTCGTCCACGATGGTGTCGCAGTAAAATTCGCGGTCGTCCTCGCTCGCCGTGATGCCCACGCGCAGCCCCTCGGCATAGCCCTGGATGAGCGCGAGGGGGGTTTTAAGCTCGTGCGACACGTTGACGATGAATTCGCGGCGCATGCTGTCGATGCGCTCTTTTTCCTCAATTTCGTGCGCAAGCTCCTCGTTTGTGCCCTTGAGCGCGCGGATCGCCTGCTCCAAATGCGCGCTGAGCCGGTTGATGCTCTGGCCGAGCCGGCCGATTTCGTCGGTCGCCGCGCCGGTGTACTGCTTGGAAAAATCAAGCTCCGCCATCGCGGTCGCGACCTCCTCAATCTCGATGAGCGGCCGCGTGAACTGCCGCGACACGACATAGGCGAGCACGGTGCACACCGCAAGCGTGAGCAGGCCGGTGATCGCGAGAAACGTCAGGTTGAAGGAGGAGTTCTGCTCGACATAGGCGAGCGGCACGCGCGCGACGATGAGCGCATTGTTCGCGTCCAGCCGCCCGACGAGCGCGAGAAAGCCCGCGAGCGGCACAGGTCCGCCTGCGGAGTCGCTGCCTGTCACGGTCAGGAAGGTGTAGCCCTGCCGCTTCATCTCATCCAGGTTGTCCTGCGTCAGCGTCGCACCGTTGAGAGGAAAATCATAGAGCTGCACGCGAAAGGGCGCGGTGATTGCGCTGTCTGCGTGGGTGCGCTGCTCACGGAAAATGGAGTCGTATTCGATGACGCCGGCCGCGGACACGATGGATACGCGCACGCCGGTCGTGTTTTCAAACTGCTCAAGCGAGGCGGAGAGATCCGCAATCGTGCCGTCAAAGGTGCGGTTGACCGAGCGGTAGAGGTCGGCGAGCGCACCGCGGCGCTGATAGGTGTAGTAATCGTCGTAAAAAAACACGTTGAGCACGGTCAGGATGCTGACAAACGCGAATGCAATCGCGGAAATGACCGCAAACAGCTTGAATTTGATCGAATGACGCACAAAACCGCTCATACAGCCGCCTCAAACCGGTATCCGTAGCCGCGCACGGTGGAAATCATCTCGCCGCAGCCGCCCAGCTTGGCGCGCAGCTTTTTGACGTGCGTGTCCACCGTGCGCAGGTCGCCGAAGTAATCATAGCCCCACACCGCGTTGAGGATGCTCTCGCGCGAGAGCGCGATGTTTTTGTTGTTCTTAAAGTAGATGAGCAGCTCATATTCCTTGGGGGTCAGCTCGCAGACCGCGTCCGCGATGCGCACCTCGCGGCGCATTTCGTCGATTTGCAGCGCGCCGAACACCGCGACCGCGCGCTCCTCCCTGCCATAGCGGCCGAGCAGCGTTTTGACGCGCGCGGCGAGCACCAGCGGAGAAAAGGGCTTTGTCACATAGTCGTCCGCACCGGCGGACAGCCCGTAGACCTCGTCCGCGTCCTCGGCGCGCGCGGTCAGCATCATCACGGGGATGCGCGCGCCCGCGCTGCTCTCGCGGATGTGCCGCAGCACGGCAAAGCCGTCCGCGCCCGGCATCATCACGTCCAGAATGACGAGATCAAACCGCCCGGGCATGCGGTCGAACAGCGCGATCGCCTGCGTGCCGTCGCCCGCCTCGGCAACCGTGTGCCCGTCCCTCTTTAAAAAATCAATGACCAAACGGCGGATGCGCGCCTCGTCGTCCGCCAGAAGAATGGTTCCCATATCGCAAAATCCTCCCTTTCAGGCTATGCCCCCAGTGTAACACAACCGGTTTCGTTGTGCAAAGTATATCAGCTCGATTTGTCCGTTTTGTGTCTTTTCGGCAAGAAAATTGTGAAAAACGGCGAGAAAAAATCCATCTCTTTTCGCAAAGCGCTGGACGCGTGCGCACGCGCATGGTACGATAAACGCAGGAGCAGGAAACCGGACGAAGGGAGGGCGAACACAATGACTTTTTGGCGCAGAATGCTGTCGCTTGCGCTCGTGCTGAGCATGCTCAGCCTGCCGGCGCAGGCCGCGGATACCTCGGCTGCCGCGCGGCGCGCGCAGCTCACACGCGCGGTGAGCATGCTCAGCGAAAACCACCCCGATCTGTACGCGCATGTCAGCCGAGAGGCCTTCGCCGCCAAGTACGCGTCCATCGCGCACAACGCGGCAAGCTGGGACGAGTTCGGCTTCGCGCTCGAAATGCAGTCGCTCCTTGCGCTCGTGGGCGACGCACACACCATGCGCGGCCTGCCGGAAAGCAGCGCGACGAGCCTGCCCTTCCGGCTTGCGTGGATGGACGGCGGCTGGGTGGTCACCGCGATTGCCGCGCCGCAGCGCGCGTGCCTCGGCTGGCAGGTTGAGGGCATCGCGGGCAAGCCCATCGCCGCGGTCGAGCGCGCCGTCCGGCCCTATCTGAGCTTTGACAACGACGCGCGCTGCCGCCGCCAGTTTGCAGGTGTGGCGCACCTGCGCGAGGTGCTCGTGCATACGGGCGTGCTGAGCGAGAGCGCGCGCAGCGTCGTGCTGCACGTCGTGTCGCCCGAGGGGGCGCGCCGCACCGCGACACTGCCCCTGTACGCCGCCGATATGCGCACGCTGTCCGGTCAGCGCGGGAGCATACCGGTGACAGAATATGACCCAAGCGTCGTGTATAAGGCGCTCGATTTGCCCAAAAATACGCTGTATATCCAATATAACGCGTGCAAAGAGGACGAGAATTATCCCATCGCGACGTTTGCCGAGCAGCTGCGCCGCCGGCTGGAGGGCGGCAGCTATGCGCGCATCATCGTCGATTTGCGCGCAAACGGCGGCGGCTCGGACGGGGTGCTGCGGCCGGTTCTCCACACGCTGATCGCGGCGCAGCAGCGCGGCGCGGCGGTCTATGCGCTCGTCGGCGAGGGCACGTTTTCCGCCGCGGTCACGGGCGCGGTGCAGCTGGCGCAGCTCGGCGCGGTCACGGTCGGCACGCCGACGGGCGGCAGCGTGGACCACTTCGGCTCGGTCGTGCGGCAAGCCCTGCCGGACGGCACGCGGCTGAGCTGCTCCACCCAGTTCGTCGCGCTCAGCGACTATTATGAGGCGGCGCGCGCGTTTGGCGCGGATTCGCTCACGCCCGACCTGTCCGCGCCGCAGACGGTGGCGGACTATCTCGCAGGGGGCGACAGACCGGTCGCGCGCGTGCTGGCCCGCACGGATCCGCTGCCTGCGCGCACCGCCGCCGCCTTTGCCACCGGCGCAGTCTTCACCGTGGACGGGAAAAAAAGCGCGCTGACCGGCGTGCGCATCGGCGGCGCGGTCTGTGTGCGGCTGCGCGATCTGGCGCACGCGCTGCGCGGCACGCAGGGTGCGTTTGACGTTGCGTGGTCCGAGCGCGACCGCGCGGTGTACGTCTTTGACGGACAGCCCTATCTGCCGATCGGCGGCGAGCTGGCGCCGGTGGCAGGCGGCACGGCGACCGCAGCGGACACCCCGATTTTGCGCGGCGACACCCAGCCCCTCGCCTATTCGGGCGCGCCGGGCGCGCTGCGCGTGTATGATTTGCGCGGCAGCCACTTTGTGCGCCTGACCGATCTTGCTGCCAAGCTGCACTTTTCGGTCACGGAAAGCGGCGGCACGGTGCGCATGACAACCGGATAGCAAACTGCCGCAGGCACACAGCCTGCGGCAGTTTTTTTGCGCAGAGCGCCGCGCTTTTTGGCGGGGAATAGGCGCCGGAAAAACGCAGGGAATATCCGCCGCGGTCAGTCGTGCGCGTCAGGCTGACCGGCAGGGACGAAGTCAATCTGTCCCGTGAGGTTGGACGCGGCGACAAGCCGCACGCGCATGGGCGTGCCGAAGGTGATGCGCTGTCCGCTGCGCGCGGTCAGTGCCATGCGCACCGCGTCAAATTCCCAGCCGTTTCCGGGCAGCTCCTCGATGCGCACCAGCCCCTCGACCGTGTTCGCAAGCTCGATGAACACGCCGAACGAGGTCACGCCCGCGACCACGCCGTCAAACTCCTCCCCGAGGAAGCGCGACATATAGTCCGCCAGATAGAGCTTTGTCACGTCGCGCTCGCAGTTGTCCGCCGCCTGCTCGCGCCGGGTGGACTGCACGGCGGCATCCGCGCAGAACGTGTGGTCCCCGTCCGTAAACGGCTGCGCGGTCAGCGCCTTGTGCAGCATGCGGTGCGCGACGAGATCGGGATAGCGGCGGATGGGCGAGGTGAAGTGCAGATAGAACTTGGCCTGCAGGCCGTAATGCCCGATGCACTGCGCGTCATAGCGCGCGCGGGCGAGCGAGCGCAGCAGCATCGTGGGCAGAATGCGCTGCTCGGGCTTGTCCTTTGCGCCGCTTAGCACCGCTTGCAGCTGTGCGGTGTCGCGCGGCTTGCCTGCGTCCACGCGATAGCCGAACTGCTTGGCAAAGCCTGCGAACGCACGCAGCTTTTCCGGATCGGGGTCTTCGTGCACGCGGTAGACCGTCGGATTGCCGCGCTTGTCCATATATTCCGCGACGGCCTCGTTTGCAAGCAGCATGCACTCCTCAATGAGGCGCTCCGCATCGCCGCGCGGACGCGCGCGGATATCGACCGCCCGGCCGCCCTGCATGACGACCTCAGCCTCGGCAATGTCCAGATCGAGCGCGCCGCGCTCCATCCGGCGGCGGCGCAGCGTGTGCGCCATGCGGTTGAGCGTTTCAAAAATGGGGACGAGCGCCGCGTACTGCGCGCGCAGCTCCGCATCGCCCGCGAGGATCGCGTTGACGTGATTGTACGTCATGCGCGCCTTGGAGCGGATGACCGTTTTATCAAAGTGCGCCTTGTGGCGGCGGCCGTCGCGGTCAAGCTCCAGAAAGGCGGAAAACGTCAGACGATCGACGTCGGGATTGAGCGAGCAGATGCCGTTTGACAGCGCAACGGGCAGCATGGGCACGACAGTTCCCGGGAAATAGACCGAGGTGCCGCGCCGCCAGGCCTCGTCATCCAGCGGCGAGCCGGGCGTGACATAGTGGGACACGTCCGCGATGTGCACGCCGAGCAGCAGATGCCCGTTTTCAAGCGGCTCGAGCGAAATCGCGTCGTCAAAATCTTTCGCGTCGTCGCCGTCAATCGTGAAAATCAGCTTGTCGCGCAAATCGAGCCGGTGCGCGGCCTGCGCCGGACTCACCGTGTCGCCGCACGCGTCCGCCTGCGCGAGCGCATCGCTCGGAAATGCTTCAAATACCGCGTTTTCGTGCAAAATCGCCGCGATTGCCGCGTCCATCGAACCGCTTTCGCCCAGCAGCGCGGTCACGATGCCCTGCGGCGGCAGCCGCCTTTCCGCGTCGCCCCAAAACACCACGCGCACCGCGGCCTTATCACCGGGCTGCCCGCCCGCGTGCCGGTTTTTCGCGATTTCGATGACCGGATATTTCCCGGAGTCCGGCTCGAGGAAAAACGCGCGTCCGCGCTTGTGGAGCGTGCCCGTCACGTCCTTTTTTTCGCGCTCGAGCACGCGCACAACCTCGCCCTCGGGACGGGTTTTGTCGCGCGGGGTGTCGGACAGGCGCACGAGCACGCGGTCGCCCTGCCACGCGCCGCCGTCCGCGCGCGGCGGAATGAACACATCGGTGCCGCCGCCCTCGGGCGCGACGAACGCAAACGCGCGCTCGGTTGCAAGGAAGATGCCGCGCACGCACCCGAAGTCCTCCGCGCGGCCGTATTTGTTCTTTTTGCTGCGCACGAGCAGCCCCGCGCGCGTCATGCGGTCAAGCGCGGCGGCAAGGCTGCGCTTGGACACATCGGGAAGCGCCTTCGCCAGCGCGTCTGCGCGCACGGGCGTTGTAAGCTGCGCCAGAATGCGGCTGTCCAGTTCGTCCATCATATTGTACGACCTCCTTTGGCTGTTTTCAGTATACCACGCACGCGCGCGGTTTAACAGCCAAACTCTTGCAAAATGCCGTGCCGTAGGGTATGATAAGTGCAACAAAAAACAGGGGGTATGTACCATGTGGGCACTGATTACAGGGGCGAGCTCCGGACTGGGGCGCGACATTGCGCGCGAGCTGGCGGCGCGCGGCTTCGATCTCATTCTGGTCGCGCGGCGCGAGGAGCGTCTGCGGCTGCTCGCGGCCGAGCTGCCGGTCGCGTGCCGGATCATCCGCACCGACCTGACGGACACCGCGTCGGTGTACGAGCTGTACGAGCGCGTGCGCGGTGAGGACATCCGCATCGTGGTCAACAACGCGGGCTTCGGGCTGTTCGGCGAGTTCGCGCAGACCGAGCTGGCGGACGAGCTGCGCATGCTGGACGTCAACGTGCGCGCGGTGCACATCCTGACAAAGCTGTTCCTGCGCGACATGAAGCGCAAAAACCGCGGCGCGATTCTCAACGTCGCGTCCACGGCGGGCTTCATGCCCGGGCCGCTGATGGCGACCTATTACGCGAGCAAAAACTATGTGCTGCGCCTGACGCAGGCCATCCGCGAGGAGCTGCGCCGGTCGGGCAGTCGGGTGCGCGTGTGCGCGCTGTGCCCCGGACCGGTCGATACCGAGTTCAACCAAATTGCGAACGTGCGCTTCACGGTCAAGGCGCTCGACAGCCGCGCGGTCGCAAAGTGCGCGGTCGAGGGCATCCTTGCAAACCGCGGGGTCATCGTGCCCGGCGCGACGATGAAGGCCGCGCTCGCGCTGCGCCGCTTCGCACCCGAGGCGCTCGTTACGCGCATCGTCTACGTGCTGCAAAAAAGCAAAAATAGCTGATGCCTCTACAGGGGGCGTTCCAAGAAGGTTTCAAAATGAACGATTTTCCTGCGCGTTATTTCATTTTATTACTATAGTATTTTTACCAGAGCTATGCTACACTGGTTGTAAATACCGCGGTGTGAGGTTGCACGCACATAAACCCGAATGGGGGTGAGGGAATGCCGTTTTTCCACATGAAAATCAGACACAAGCTGCCGCTGCTTGCAATCCTGCTGTCGGTCGCGCCCGTGCTGTTTCTGTCGGTTGTCATGCTCAATGTCAACCGTGACACCTCCCGGCAAGATTATCGCATGCTGCTGTCCAACCAGGCGAAGGCCTCGGCGCAGCATCTTTCCAGCCTGTACCGCGCACAAAAAAGCGGCGTCGTATACGCTTCTCATCTGGAAATTTACCGCGAGTATCTCCAGGTGCTGCGCAGCGGGGACACCGCACGCGCCGCCGTGCTGCGTGCAACCATCGAGGATTTGCAGCGCATCGCGGTCGCGACCGATGCCTCCATCAGCCACGTCACGCTGGCGGATGCCAATGCCAGGGTCGTTGCGTATTCCGGTGTCAGCCGAACGGAAACCTCGCTGGAAAACTGCTCGGCCTACCGCCGCGCGCTCGAGCACCGCAGCGATGCGTACGAAATCCTGTCTACGGAGCAGGGGCGTTTCATCCGCATCGCCTATCCCATAACGGACGCGGACGGCAGAACGCTGGGCGCCATTTTGCGCGAGCTCAACCTGGACGGCATCAAGAGCTATGTCGCAAATCTGCGCATCGGACAGGAGGGCTATCTGTTTGTGCTCGACCGCAACGGCGAGCTGCTGACAAGCACCGACTCCGTCACGCGCACGGTTGAGCGCGAGCTGGCGACAAACGAAGCCCTGCGCGCGCTTGCCGCGGACACGAAAAACGGACAGGCGGCCATGCGCGACACCTTTATGAGCTTTACGCTCGGCGGACAGGAGAGCTTTGCCGCAAGCAGCATTGTGCCCATGACGGGCTGGGTCGCGGTCGCGGCCGTGCCTGTGCGCGAGATTAACCAAAGCACCCAGCTGCAAACCAGCATCTTTCTGTGGACCGCGCTTGCCACGGGCGTGACATCGCTCGGCATTGCGCTGTGGTTCGTGCGCGCCATCACCGCGCCGCTCGGCACCCTCATCGAAAATATCAACCGCGTGGCGGACGGACAGTTCGAATACACGGCGCACGAGCACCGCAAGGATGAGTTCGTGCAGGTGTACGACGCGGTCAACCTCATGGCGCACCGCCTGAACGCGAGCTACAACCAGCTTTCGACCGCCGCGCACACCGATATGCTCACCGGCCTTGCCAACCGCAAGGCGGTTTACGAGATGATGGAACGGCGCTTTTCCGCGCATTGCGCGGCGTTTATGGTCGATCTCGACGGATTTAAAGAGGTCAACGATCGCTATGGCCACGACATCGGCGATGCGGTGCTCATTGCGGTGGCCGATGTGCTGCGCGAGCTTGAGCAGGACGATGTGTGCGTCGCGCGGCTGGGCGGCGACGAGTTTTTCGTGTTTTTGCGCAGTATGACGAGGCCGCCGCGATTGTTTCCACGGCGCGCCGCCTGTGCGAGGACCTGCGCGCCCTCCGCGAGGTGCAGGGCCGCGCGGTCAATACTGCGGCGAGCATCGGTGTCGCGTTTTCCTCCGCGCAGGACGAGGGCTATCCGCGGCTGCTGAAAAAATCCGATCTTGCGATGTACGAGATCAAAAAAAGCGGAAAAGGCGGAAAAGGCGGCGTGTATGTCTATCCGGATGTGCCGTAGGCCGCGCCTTTAAAAGAGAAGCGGCACGCACCTGCGTGCGGGGCGGACAAAAAGCACAATCGGAGCCGAATATTCGGCTCCGATTGTGCTTTTTATGTGATTTTTCATTGCGTGCTTATACGCTGCCGAGCTTGTCCTGCGCGCGGCTTTCAAAGCGCTCGGTCGAGACGATTGCGCGCTCGTGCGTGCCCTGTCCGATGAGCCCTGCCGCATCGTAGGCCGCCACCGCGAAGGTCAGCAGCTTGCCGTTTGCGCTGATGCCGGTCAGCTCGGTTTGGAAGCGCACCTCCATGCCGCACGGCGTCGCCGCCTCGTGCGTCACGTCGACGCGTGTGCCGACCGTGGTCTTGCCTGCGCCGACATGGGGCTGCACGCTGTCCGCGGCGGTCTTTTCGATGCCTGCGATCATCATCGGGGTGGCGAATACCGCGACAAGTCCGCTGCCCACGCGGTTTGCGAGCTGCTCCTCGGTCACGCGATGGCTGTAGCTGCCTTTGATGCCGATTTCCATAATCGTGTCCTCCTTTTATGCCGTCTGTTTGGCTTGATTTCAGCATAACGGCTTTTTTGCGCCTTGTCAATCGCCGCGCCATAAAAAAGCGCGGGCAATCCATTACTTGGCAGGTGCGGTTTACATATTTTCAGCACCGCAAAGAGATAATACCAGTATCGCAAGCCGGAATTATGTATTGGAGGTTATCCGAATATGAAAGCAACTGGAATTGTCCGCCGCATCGACGATCTCGGTCGCGTCGTCATACCCAAGGAGATTCGGCGCACTATGCGCATCCGGGAGGGCGACCCGCTCGAAATTTACACCGACCGCGACGGCGAAGTGATTTTCAAAAAATATTCCCCCATGGGGGAGCTGGGCACCTGTGTGTCCGAGCTGGCGGACGCGCTCGCACGCACCGCAGGGCTGTCCTGCGCAATCTGTGACCGCGACGCGGTGATTGCGGCGGCAGGCGGTGCCAAAAAGGAGATCTACGAAAAAACGGTCAGTCCGGATCTGGAAACCCTGATGGAGCAGCGCCACGTTTATGAGCACCGCGACGGCGAGACAACGGTCAGTATTTCCGAAAACGATCCCTATCATGTGGTCGTCGCCGCGCCCATCATCACGGAGGGCGATGTAACGGGCTGCGTCGCGTTCCTGTCCGACACCGCGGTCGATGCGGGCGAGGTTGAAAGCAAGCTCAGCCAGACCGCGGCGAGCTTTTTATCCAACCGCATGACGATGTGATGTTTCTTGCGCCTGCCGCTGTTTTGTGCTATACTGGTATCACATAAGGAGAGGGAGGCAGACAGCAATGGAACAACTGAAACAGGCGGTGGAGCGCGCGATGCGCCGGGCAGGGGATCAGCTGCTCACGCAGCGGGATTTTACCGTGCACACCAAGGCGGATGACCACGATTTTGTCACCGATATGGACGTGCGCATGCAGGAGGAGCTGCGGATTTCACTCGGCGAGGCGCTGCCCGAGGCGGCGTTCCTCAGCGAGGAGGATCTGTCGCAGCAGCCCGCAAGCGGACAGCTCTACTGGCTGGTCGATCCGATCGACGGCACGACGAATTTTGTGCGCGATCTGCATTTGAGCTGCCTTTCTGCGGCGCTGTGCCGCGATGGCAAGGCCGTTGCAGGCGCGGTGTACTGCCCGTGGAGCGGCGAGTTCTTCTGGGCGGAGGAGGGCCGCGGCGCGTCCTGCAACGGGCAGCCCATCCATGTGTCGGACAAGACGCTCCCCCAGGCGCTCATGTGCTTCGGGCAGGGCTACGGCGCGCGCGCGTTCACGCTCGGCAAGCTGTATCCGCTCATCGAAAAGTGCTACATCGAATGCGTCAACGTGCGCGCGCTCGGTGTCGCGGAGCTCACGCTGTGCTATGTCGCGGCAGGTCGGGTCGACGGCTACTTTGAGTATGCCATCATGCCGTGGGATTATGCCGCCGGCGGCCTCATCCTGCGCGAAGCGGGCGGTGTGTGCACGACCTGGCGCGGAGAGCTGCCCTCCCTCGCGCATGAGGACAGCCTGCTCGCGTGCAACCCTGCGTGCCATCAGGCGCTGCAGCCGCTTGCGCACGCAGCCTTTTCGGCAGAGCACGCGCTGTGCGCGCCGCAGAATGACAACTAGCAGTAATTATAATAAAAAATAAAGCAAATAGTATTATAATCACGCACTTTGCACGGTGCCCCGACAAGCAAGACTGTTATAGAGAAGATCCAATCATACAGGGGAGGAAACCGACTGTGGACAACATGCAGCGCATCGCGGTGCTCATTGATGCGGACAACACCCAGCTTGTAAAGCTCGAAGCGGTGCTTCACGAGCTGACGACCTATGGGCGCATCGTCGTGAAAAAAGCGTACGGCAACTGGAAAAAGCCCACGCTCAAAAACTGGGAGAACGAGGTCAAGCGGCTCGCCATCAAGGCGGAGCAGCAGTTTGACTATGTCGCGGGCAAGAACACGACCGACATCGTCATGGTGATCGACGCGATGGATTTGCTGCACACCGGGCAGTATGATGCGTTCGCCCTCGTGTCGAGCGACAGCGATTTTACGCCGCTTGCGATCCGGCTGCGCGAATCGGGCGCGTACATCATCGGCGTGGGCGAAAACAAGACGCCCGAGGCCTTTCGCAACGCGTGCGACGACTTCCTGCTGCTCGACTATCTGACGCAGGCGGAAATGCGGTGCGTGCCGACTGCCGTGCCCATACTCGAGCCCGAGCCTGAGCCTGAGCCTGCGCCCGAGCCGATTGCGGACGAGCCTGCCGAGCCGATTGCGGCGCCGCACATCGAGGATGTGCACAACCTGCTGCGCATCGCGTACGAGCGGTATCAGGACGAGGACGGCTTTGTCAATGTCGCGTCCGCAGGCACCTATATCAAGCGCGCCAAGCCGGATTTTACGCCGCGCACCTACGGCTATGCCAAGCTGCCCGATCTGATTGCCGCCTTCCCGAAGAAATACCAGATGAAGCGTTACCGCGGCAAAGGTACGACCGACATCGTCGCCTATATGTGCGTATAGCAGAAAAGCCCTCGACGCGGCAGCGTCGGGGGCTTTTGGGTTCGTGTGCAGGGAAAGGGATTTAAAAGAATCGCTTGCGCTTGCAGATCCACACGGTTGCCGCGACGATGACCGCACCGAGCACGCACACCGCGGGATAACCGTAGCGCCACGACAGCTCGGGCATGTGGAAGTTCATGCCGTACCAGCCGACAAGCAGCGTCAGCGGCAAAAACACCAGAGTCACCACGGTCAGCAGCTGCATAATCGCATTTTGCTTGAGCTCGATCTGCGCCTGATACTCGCTGCGCAGCTGCAGCAGACTTTCGCGCAGCATCTGCGCCTCGCTCTGAAGCCGTGCGCAGCGCGCACAGAGCCGCTCCAGCTGGGTGCGATCCGCGTCGCCCAGCAGCGCGCTGCCGTACAGGCTGTCGCACAGGTCGATCAGCTGCAAATAATAGCGGTCAAACGCGACGATTTTGTGGTTGAGCCGCATATAGCGTGCGGAAAACTGCGCAAGCTCGCCCGAAAGCAGGGTTTCCTCATACGAGATGATGTTGCTCTCCAGCTGCTGCAAATACACGAGATCGTTTTCGATGAGCGTTTCGAGCACGGCGATGAGGAAGGCGGGCAGCGTCGTTGCGCCGCCGTTTTCCTGCGCGCGTGCGAGCAGCCCGTCGGCCGCGCCGCAATCGTCCAGAAAAATCAGCCGATCGGGCACAAGGATAAATGCGAATACGTCGGTTTTGCGGTGCTCGGTCTTTTCCGGCGCGGCAATCGTGCCGAGCACCAGCTCCGGATAGCGCTCCGCCTTGCAAAAATGAATATTTGTCAGCGCGCGGCCCAGCGTTTTGGACAGCCCGTGCCGCTCGACATGGGCCAGCCCCTCCGCAAGCGGCAGCACCTCAACCGTGCCGCCCAGCGCCTCGCGCATCGCATTTCCATCGAATTTCATCACGGCTTCTCCCCTGTGCGCCGGTCGTCGGTGCACAGTGCATAGGTGGCGCTGTAAAAGCTCTGCGCCTCATCCGCATTCTGGAAGGCGGAAAACGGCACCGAAAGCGCGTGCCGGTCGTGCGTGAGCACGAAGAAATGGGTCTTGTCGCGCGTGACGCAGGACAGCGCCTGCGCGGGAAATCGCTCGATGCCTTGCGGGGTGGACAGCGTCAGGCCGTCGGGCGCGAGCGTGAGCGTGCGCTCCCCCCAGCGCGAAGCCCGCGCCCTCGCGCACCTGCAGCTCCACCTGTTTGGACAGGCTGCTGCGCGCCTGATTGTCCGCATAAAGGGCAAACAGCACCGCCGCAAGCGCGAACAGCCCCATCATGGGGAAGTACGCACCGTGCAGCGCAAAGCGGCACACGGCCGCGCCGAGCGCGAGCACCGCCGCCGCACCGCCCAGCTGCAGGGCGCGAATGCGTGCGCGCATCGCGGGATCGTGCTGCAGCAGATAGCGGTTGAGCGCGATATAGTCCTCCGCGGTCAGCTGATAGCGCACCGTCATGGCTGTGCCTCCTTTTATGTAACGTTGCCCGTGTGATCGAGATTCAGGACGCCGGGTATTTCCTCAAGCTCACGCATGAACTCCGACTGCGCGCGCAGCCGATCCTTTTTCTGAAAGGTTACGCGGAAACTGACGCTGTAAGTATCGCGCGAGGTGTGCTGGAAGGACAGCTGGGACAGCGATGCCGCGTGGCGTTCGGTCAGCTGATCGAGCTGCGCGAGCGCTTCGCTCAGATCTGCGCCGCATTCCAGTTGGGTATCGAGGGAGACGTGGCCGCTCTGGCGCAGCCTGTCCTGTAAAAAATCAAAGCAGGTCAGCGTGATAAAGAGCGCGAGGCAGCCGAACGCGACCAATTTATAATAGCCCACACCGGCGGCAAGGCCGAGGCACGCAACCGCCCACAGGCTGGCGGCGGTCGTCAGTCCGCGCACCGAGATGCCGTCGCGCAAAATGGTGCCCGCGCCGAGAAAGCCGATGCCGTTGATGACCTGCGCGCCCAAACGGGCGGGGTCCGGTCCGGTGCTGTATAGGAGCTTGGTGTCCTGAAAAAGCAGGCAGCCGGTCAGCATGACAATGCACGAGCCGAGTGCCACAAGGGTGTGCGTGCGCAGCCCTGCCGGGTGCGCGGTCAGGGTGCGCTGTCCGCCGACGATGATGCCGATCGCCATCGCCGCAAGCAGACGCAGCACGATGTCAAGTGTGGTGATTTTGTCCATAGATTGCCCCTTTCGAGCACATGTCCGGATAGGAAAACAGGCGGCGGCCTCCATCCGGGTGGATAGAAGCCGTCGCCGCGGGCGCGCTTACGCGCGGGAAGGCATTATTTTTCCCATTCCTTTTCCTTTAGGTTACTGTAGATGTATACGCCCGCCGATACCGAGCAGATCAGGAACATGATGACAGACAGCGCCGCCGCCTTTTCATATTCCATATAGAGGTTGAACTGCGAGTACAGCGAGATGCCGAGCATTTTCGGCGAGTTCGCGCCCATCAGGTACGGTGTTGTGAAGGAGCCGACGTTTGACATGAAGACAAAGGTCGACGCGACGACAACGTCCTTGACGGACAGCGGCAGGATCATCGAGCGGAACACGCGCATTTTGGACGCGCCGACATCGCGCGCGCTTTCGATGATGGAATCGGGGATGGCACCCAGTCCGGCCGTGATCATGAGCGCGGCAAACGGGATGTTGAACCACAGGTTCATGACGATCATACCGCTTGCGTGGTACATGAGACCCAGCTTGAGGTCGCCCCCAAACAGGTGCGACACGCGGTTGATAAGACCGGAGTCGCGGATGATGGTGATCATCGCGTAAACCGCGACCAGGCCGGGCACAAAGCGCGGCAGCAGATAAAGGCTGCCGATTGCGCGCGAAATCGGGGATTTGACAAAGCGCAGATAAAGCGCGAGCAAATACGCGATGACAATGGCGAGGACAACGGTGACGATGACGACGAACATGGTATATCCGAGGTTGCGCAGTTCGACAGGATCGGTGAAAAAGTACGTATAGTTTTCAAACGTAAATGCACCGGTCTTGCTATCCTTAAAGGAGCGCGCCACCGAGGAAAGGATCGGATACGCGACGACCAGCATGACGACGAGGAACGCCGGCATGACCAGTCCGTACGCGGTTAGTTTTTGCTTGAATTCTTTACTCATTTAAAAAACACCTTCATACAGCTTTCGAGATGGCATTAGCCGACGGAGCCGACTTCCTGCTCCCAGCGCTTGTTCAA
>CAZOJP010000008.1:0-53197 GCA_964580155.1 uncultured Intestinibacillus sp.
TTTCCGCATACTCGATTTCCTTTTCGCGCGAGTTGAGCTCCCAGAAGCGCCACGGCGCGATGATGTGCATATCGGGCGCAAACGCCTTGATCGCAAGCTCGAAGCGCACCTGATCGTTGCCCTTGCCCGTGCAGCCGTGGCAGATTGCGTCCGCGCCCTCTTTGAGCGCGATCTCGACGATGCGCTTTGCGATGATCGGACGGGCAAAGGACGTGCCGAGCAGATACTGCTCGTATGTTGCGCCCGCCTGGACGGTCGGCAGGATGTACGCATCAACAAATTCCTTTGTCAGATCTTCGATGTACAGCTTGGACGCGCCGGTCTTGAGTGCCTTTTCCTCCAGGCCGTCCAGCTCCGTGCCCTGCCCGACGTTGCCCGAAACCGCAATCACCTCGCAGCCGTCGTAGTTCTCCTTGAGCCACGGGATGAGCACCGAAGTATCCAGACCGCCGGAATATGCTAAAACGACTTTTTTGATCTTTTTATCCATGATTGATTGACCCCTTTTCGTTTTTCATCATCATGCCACTATTATAATACCGCCCGGTCCGGATTGCAAGAACTATTTTTAAAAAATCGTCCACATGAATATTTATTCATTTGCTGCATTTTTATGTCGTGCTAAAGTGCGAAAAATCTTGGATTATTCTTGCTATTTGCTTAAAAACGTACTATCATATCTCTGTACGGGTTTAAAGGCCTGTCAGTTTGGCGGTTGCTTGCAAGTCGCTATCAATAAAAGGAGCGTTCCTATGACAGAAAAGAATCTAACCATGCTGACGGACTTTTACGAGTTCACCATGGCAAACGGTTACCTCGAAAAGGGTATCGGCGATCGCACCGCATACTTTGATATGTTTTTCCGCCGCGTGCCGGATGACGGCGGCTATGCGGTCATGGCGGGTACGCAGCAGCTGCTGGAGTACTTTTCCAACCTGCACTTCACGCCCGAAGATATCGCCTATTTGCGTGAGCGGCACTGCTTCTCCGAGGCATTCCTCGCGTATTTAAAAGATTTTCAGTTCGCCTGCGATGTTTGGGCCGTGCCCGAGGGCACACCGATCTTCCCCGGCGAGCCCATTGTGACCGTTGCGGGCCCGATGATTCAGGCGCAGTTTGTTGAAACGATGGTGCTGCTGACCGTCAACCACCAAACCCTGATTGCGACCAAGGCGAGCCGCATTACGCGTGCCGCGCAGGGGCGCACCGTGCTTGAGTTTGGTTCGCGCCGCGCGCAGGGCTACGACAGCGCGGTTTATGGTGCGCGCGCCGCCTATATCGGCGGCTGCCACGGCACGGCTTGCGTGATGGCCGATCGCGATTTTTCCATTCCGGCCGGCGGCACGATGGCGCACGCGTGGGTGCAGATGTTTGACAGCGAGTTTGAAGCGTTCCGGGCCTATGCGGAAATTTATCCCACCAACTGCGTTTTTCTCGTTGACACCTATAATGTATTAAAATCCGGCGTGCCCAACGCGATTCGCGTCGCAAACGAAGTGCTGGCCCCCATGGGCATCCGCCCGCGCGGAATCCGTCTGGATTCGGGCGATATTGCCTATCTGTCCATCAAAGCGCGCGAAATGCTCGACGCCGCAGGTTATCCCGATATGCAGATTATGGCATCCAACTCGCTCGATGAATATCTGGTGCGCGATCTGCTTGTGCAGGGCGCGAAGGTCGACTCCTTCGGCATCGGCGAGCGGCTCATCACCTCGCGGTCCGAGCCGGTTTTCGGCGGTGTATATAAGCTCGCGGCGGTGGAAGACGCGTGCGGCAACCTCGTCCCCAAAATCAAGGTTTCGGAAAATGTGGAGAAGATCACCACACCGCATTTCAAAAAGGTTTGGCGCTTGTTCGACAACGAGACCGGAAAGGCGCTCGGCGATGTGCTGTGCGTGCATGACGAAACGCTGGACGACAGCCGTCCCTATACGCTGTTTGACCCCATCCACACCTGGAAGAAGAAAACCGTCACGAACTATACCGCAAAGGAGCTGCTCGTGCAGCTGTTTGACAAGGGTCGTCAGGTGTATGAAAGCCCGGATATCGACTGCATCCGCACCTACTGTGCGCAGCAGATGGAAACCCTGTGGTCGCAGATTACACGATTTGAAAATCCGCAGACCTATTATGTTGACCTGTCCGCCAAGCTTTGGGAGGTCAAAAACCACCTTCTGGAAAATTGCGGCGCGCTGTAAAAACCAAAGACCTCTCGGGAAAGCATGGGCTTTCCCGAGAGGTCTTTTTTAAAACGCACCTGCAAACAGCGCAGTGCCCTGTGCCAGCAGCGTCATAATAACGCCTGCTGCGCTGACACCGCCCGCGATGGATAAAAACGCCTTTCCGACCGGCATCTTGAGCAGCGACGCAATCGCCGCGCCCGACCATGCGCCCGTTCCCGGCAGCGGCACCGCAACAAACAGCAGCAGACCGATACGCGCATAGCGCGTGACCTGTCCCTTTTTGCTCTCGAGCTTTTCGCGATACGCGCGCGCCAAACCCGCAAGCGGACGCAGCGTGCACAGCCAGTCGAGCAGTTTTTCCGCAAAGAGCAGCACAAACGGTATCGGCATCAGATTGCCTGCGATCGAAATGAGCAGTGTTTCCATCCAGGGCATCCCCGCCGCGGTGCCAAGCGGCACCGCGCCGCGCAGCTCCACCAGCGGCACCATCGAAATGAAAAAAACCGCAATCTCGCGCCCCGCGCCGAGCAGCCAGTCAAATAAAGCGTTAAACAATATCGCTCCTCCTCATATGCTATATACGCTACAACTGATAGTACCGTAAGCCGCTTTCAATGTCAAGCAATCACTGTTTGCTCGGATGGCGCGGCCGCTCTCGCCTCTCGCGGTATCCTGCAAAAAAGCGCGATTCCTACAAGAAACACGCAGGTTTTTCGGCTTTGGCAGCGTTGATTTTATCATCGGTACACGGTATACTATTGTTAGGGAGATATCCTGCTTGGAAGGAGAAACGCCATGGCGCAAGAAGTTCATTTCCCCGGCAGCACGATCTTGCTTGTGCTCGCGCTGCTCGAAACCGGTGACAAATACGGCTATCAAATCATCCGAGAATTAGACGCGCGCTCCGACAAAACGTTCGCGCTGCGCGAAGGCATGCTCTACCCCGTCCTGCACCGTCTGGAGCGTCAGGGCGACATCCGCGCGTATGAACATACCGACGGCCTTGGCCGCCGACGGCGCTATTATCAGCTCACCCGGCAAGGCGTGCGCGCCCTGACCCGCAAGCGCCGCGAATGGAGTCTGTTTTGTAAAAAATTTGGCAAGATGGCGGGAGGTGAGGCGTGTGACCGACTGTAATCACTTCCTTGACACGGTCTGCGCCCCGATCCGTTGGCGCAGACGCCGCAACCGCGTGCGGCGCGAGCTCGCCGCACATTTAGAGGATCATATCGCTTATCTGGTCAATGAGCGCGGACTGTCCTGCGATGAGGCGGAGCAGGAGGCGATCGCCGCCATGGGTGACCCGGCCGCGTTGGGTCTGGCGCTCGGGCAGGAGCATTGCCCGTGGCGTTACTGCACCATCGTGTGCGCCCATCTCGCAATCTGGGGCGCGATTCTCTGGCTGCTTTGCACGCTGCTGCAGCACACCGGCTAGCGCCCTGTGCCACAGACGAATATCACAACTCGCTATGCAGGAAAGGGAAAATATTATGAAAGCATCAAAATTTCTTCAAATCGCATTTTTAGTCGTGGGTGTGCTGGATATTTTAGAGTTTCTCTTTGTTCGGGGGATGTTCACCTGGCTCATCGCCGTTGCCGCCGTTGCGGTGGTGGGTATCCTCAATATAATCGTCAGCCTGAAAAACAAGGAGCCGCTGCTGGCGGCGCTTTATACCATATCTGCGATTGCCCTTTGCATGGGGTATTTTGTGCTCGCCTAGTCCCACCGGTCCTTCGTGCCGCGCAGACGCATGCAAGCTGCTGCGGTCAAATTCTGCATCACTTAAAAATCCCGCAACAGGCGTTTTTACGTTCCAATTGTGCGCATACGGGAGCATCCAACACCCGTAAATTATAAACAGCAAGGAGAATCACAATGAGAAGTTTCACTACATTGGACCTGCAGTACGCACATCGGTTTTATGGATTCAAGGGAGAGGCACAATATTTGCACGGCCACACAGGGGTGCTGACACTTGAGGTTGAAGATTCTGTCAACATGGGCGTTAACATGGTATTCCCTTGCAACGAAATCAGAAAAACCGCTTGGGATGTTTTGCAGAACTTTGACCATGCGCTCGTGCTGCGAGAGGACGATCCGCTGCTTCCCGCAATTCTAGGCGTCTACGAAGCACAGGGCATCAAGGACGGTGCGCCGACCAATATGCAAAAGGGTCCGGCATTCAAAACAGAGCTTGCGACCGCTTATCCGGAATGTCGCTTGGTCGTCACAAAAGAAACCATGACCGTGGAGGGCATGATCAAAATCGTTTACGATTTGCTGAAGGATAAGCTGAACATCGCAAAAATCACCTTCACAAGCGGCGTAAACGGCGCCACACAAGAGTACGAGCCGCAAAATGACATCGACCGCTGCCCGCTATGCGGTATCACGCTGGATGAAAACGGAGTATGCCCCAAATGCGGATACAGAAAAACGGTCTGACCGACCTTTCAAGCATCTTTTCCAAAATACAATCAAAAAGAACACATAAAAGCAGACCAGCTCTGTAAAAAGAGTCGGTCTGCTTTTTTGCCGTCTCCCGGCTTCACGCGCCGCGGTTACGCTATTGAGCTGCGCGTTTTTGCACAAAATCCACAAAGGCATCTGCCTGACTTTCCAGATAGGAGCGACTTCCTTGGAGCTCCAGCTTGCCTTGATCCGTCAGCTGCTGCATCGCGTTGGGGATGGTGAGCCGCGGCACATTCATCACATCCATATTTAGAAAGCTGATGAGCGTCACCAAATGATCCTGCGCCAGACCTGTTCCGGACATACCGAGGGAAATGCCGCTGATTGCCGCGGGTTTTCCGGCGAGCACCTGCGGCTCCGTTTCGCTGATTGGGCGAGAGAGCCAGTCGATGAGATTTTTCAAAACGCCGGGGAAAAAGTGGTTGTATTCCGGCGTGAAAAACCAGATTCCGTCCGCTGACCGCACTGTGTCCCGCACCCGTTTTACCGCCTCGGGCGCGGGATATTCGATGTCCTGATTCATCAGTGGGACATCCTGATACGCAAGCAGCGTAAATTCCGCGCGCTCTTTTAGCGCTTCTTTTGCGGCCAGCGCGAGTTGCCGATTGAAGGAATCCTTGCGCAAGGATCCGACGATTGCTACGATACGAATTTTCTTCAATGTTTCTGCTCCTTCTTCCTGAAATAGATGCTCAATACGAGATGTTGTCCTGCAAAAAAGTGCCCTGCTTTAAGTCATCAAACGCACGGTTTAGCTCTTCCTTGGTGTTCATCACGATGGGACCGCCCCAGGCGATCGGTTCGTTCAGCACGGTCGAGCTCATAAAGAGCACTTGCGCGGCGCCGTTTGTTGCCTGTATCCTCACATGATCACCGACCGTGAGCTTGACCGCGGTCTTTTCCGCTACCAGCTCCCCCGCGATGTACGCGTCCCCTAGGAGCGTGAACGCCATGACAGAGCGCGACGGATCGGTATGCACCACGATTTCCGCACCGGAAGACAGATGGATGTCATAATAATCCAGGGGCAGGTACTTGCCTGCATATCCCTTTTTCCCCTCAAACTCGCCCGCCAGCAGCCGCAGCTTGCCGTTCTCCAACTCGATTTCTTCAATTTCTGCGTTCTTGATGCTGTGATACGCCGGAGGCGCCATTTTATCCTTTGCCGGAAGGTTCAGCCAAAGCTGCACGCCGAGCATTCTTTCGGAGGCTGGCAGCTTTTCTTCATGCAGGATGCCCGAGCCTGCCGTCATCCACTGGACTTCCCCGTCGCCGATTGTATCTTCATTGCCCAAGCTGTCCTTATGCGTCATAGCCCCGCGATATACATAGCTGATCGTTTCGATACCCCGGTGCGGATGCATGGGAAACCCTGCCGTGTAATCATCCGGATTCGTACTGTCAAAGGAATCCAGCATGAGTATCGGATCGTACTCCTGGGCGGTTCCGTTTCCCAATACCCTGACCAAATGCACCCCTGCGCCGTCCTGCGTTTTGAATCCTCTCATCTGATGCTTTATCTTTCTTTCCATATGCTTCGCCTCCTTTGTGGCAGCTATCCATCCCTGTTTGATGGACTTCTACTTTATAATATAGTCTCAAAGGCGCAAGCATACAAGACCAAAACTGTAAACTATTTGTGTATGGGCACCGGACGCATGCGGTATTGCAGGAAAAAGAGCGACCAGGAAGCGCAAAAAACCGCAGCCTTACCGCGGACGCGACAAGCAAGGGAGCGGCCTCTCAAAACGAAGCCGCTCCCTTAAAACTCTATTCGCACTGCTGTTCATCTTTTACGCAGCATACAGGGTGCCCTTGTGAATACGGGCCGTAAACCCGCTATCGAAGGCAACACCGCGCAAAGGACAGCTTCCGCCCGAAACGCGGACGCGGCTGTCTCGGAACAGCGATCCGCTTAGTATTCCACCCAAATCGCACCGTTGTCCGCGGATTTCGCAAGCAGAGCCGTGATCTTGATCAATTTGCTCGCAATTCTCACGCTCCCTTTTGTCATTTTCTTCGTAACATAGCCTTATTGTGTGCCCCTGCCGCGCAAAAGCTCCCGATGCTGTTGCTTGTAGCGAATGGGCGGCAGTCCCACAATCTTTGCAAACAGGGTGTTGAAGTAATTCGTGTTATCATAACCCACGAGCGTTGCGATTTGCGTCGCGGAATAGTCACTGCTGATGAGATAGGTTTGCGCCAAACCGATTCGGCGGCGTATCACATACTGGATGGGGGAATATCCCATAATGCGTTTAAATACATGCGAAACATAGGGGGCACTGCACTGAAATTCTTCGGCTATGGACTTCAGCGTGAGCGGCTCCGTGTAATGCGTATCCAGGTAATCCTGTATGCGTCTGGCCATCTGGGCGTCCTGCCGGTCAGCTGAAAAAGCAGGCGGGCTGCCTTCCAGATTGTGCGCAATCAATAAAAAGGACGCTGCCAGACACTGCGCCGCAGCTTGTCCCGTTTCGTCTGAGGCCAGCAGCAGCCAAGCGTGTTCGCTGAGCTGCTTGAGGAAGTCAAAGCTCGCACCCGAGGGCCGCACCGGCGGGCTGCCATCGGCAACGGTGTGGTTCGGTGGCAGACCTTTGAGCTGCAACCCGGAAAATCCAAAGCAGTAGGTGCCGATTTCCGCATCGATTGTGCTGCAAACCTCGTGTGTATCTCCCTGATTATAAAACAGTATATCGCCTTCATGTATCGGATAAAAGTGATCTCGGATGCGGTATGAGCCAAACCCGCGGTAGACAAGCAAAATTTCGCAGATCGCATCATGGCTGTGCAGGGTGCGATCGGTTTTCTTGCCGCCAAACTCCTGCTTTGTGATGTAAAGCAGCGTCGGCAGATCGCCGGGATGTTGCGTCTCCCCTTGTAAAACCCGGGACAGGTAATTGTTCGCGGCCACAGAGCTAAGCATACGATTCCCCTTTCCATCGCGATAACCATTGTAGGAGCTATTCTATACGACATTGAAGTTCAAGCATGGGTCAACCCCTCAAAAAAATATCTCCTTCTCCCACTTTAGATGCAAAAGCAGCAGGGCTGCTGCATGAAGCAACAGCCCTACCACTACGGAGAGGGATTGGTGAAAGAAGAGAGATGTGTTTTTATTTGCCGAGCAGCTCACGCTCAATGCGTTCGCGCGCAGCAGGTGCTTGCTCGTTCATTTTTTCCGGGAAGCCGAACATGGATACGCAGGCGATGTTGTCGCCGCCGACCTTGGGCGCATCCGCCTTCAGCTGCTTGTTGGCGAAATCCATATCCCGCAGCGTTTCGAAGATGGTCGGGAAATCCACGTCGCCCTCGCCCATCATAAGATGCTGGTGAATGGTTGCATCCGCCTTGCCGTGCGCATTGAGCCAGGGCGGATTGAGGATGTAACGGCAGTCCATGGTCTGGTTGTAGGTATCCGCAAACAGAACGTGGGTCAGCTCGTCGCCCGCATACTGGAGCATGGAGCGCACGTCGCCCTTGCCCTGGTCGCAGAAGAAGCCGTGCGGCGCGGAATAAACGTAGCCGAGGTTCTTCGAGCGGAAATGCTTGACGAGATCGCAGGTCTCGTTGTTGAGCTCGCAGAAATCATACGGGTGGGTCTGAACCTCCACGCGCAGTCCTTCGCGCTCGATGATGGGCAGAAGCTCTTCCATGGAACGAAACCACATGCCGTTGCTGATTTCCTGCTGGTTCGGATCGCCGGAAAGCTCGGTATTGATGACCTGTACGCCCATGTTCACCGCGATTTGGATGATGCTTTTCCAGTTTTCTACCGCGAACCGGCGCTGCTCTTCAGTCGGTCCCGACCAGCGATAAACCACGATAAAAGAGGAAAGCTCCACACCGGTTTCGCGCAGCGCCTTGCGATATTCCGCCTCGCACTCCTTGGAAAACAGGGGGTGCTTGTAGAAGGGGTTGATGCGGGGATGCGGGGACTGTTCAATGTATTTGTAGCCCCAGTCCGCCACCTGGTGCACCATATCATTGATAGACATCTGTTTGGCCAGTACGTCAACGTCGAATGCAATTTTCATCGCTTTGTGCCTCCTTATTATGCTTTTCATATCGTTGGATGGGAACCATCCTATCTGCCTTTCATTATAAGCCGTCTTCCCCTGTTTTCCAATGATACAAGTTGCCGTAATCCTGCGAAATTCTGCTTTTCTTACTTGAACCTTTTTCGCCAAATTGGTACAATGAAAAGAAGAAAGCGAGGGATCATGATGCACATACCCGAATCCGGTGTTTTAGACACCTCCGCACGCTACTATTTCACGCCTTCCGGCTTGGCACGTGAGCTGTTTTATTATCTGACCCGCTGCGGACATTACTTCTGCGACCACCGCTATGCGTTCAGCCATCAATCCGAAATCGCGCTGCAGGGAGATCACAACCAAAACATCATGCTGCTGGTCGTGCGCGACGGCGCGCTTGAGCTTGCGCTGGGCGAACAGACTCTGCTCGCCACCTCGGGGCAGGTGGTGCTCATTGATTGCCGCGCGCCCTACCGCTACAAGGCCGCGGATGGGCTGGAATTTGTGTGGCTGCTGTTCAACGGCCTGAACGCCTATCCTTTTTATCACCGCATCCTGCAGGCGCGCGGCGGCCGTCCGGTTTTTTCTCCCGCTGCCTATACGGAGATCCTTCGCCTGTCCGACGAAATCCTCAGCGGCTGCGCAACCGGTGAACGCTTGAGCGAATCCGACATCTCGCAGCACCTGCACCGGCTGCTTTGCCTGCTCCTGCTCGGCAATACCGGCCCCTCGGACGCGGCGGATGATCGGATTACGGCCGCCCTGCGCTTTATGAACCGTCATCTCGAGCGCCCGATCAGCGTGGACGAAATCGCCCAAGCCGTCAGCCTGAGCCCTTCGCATTTTGCAAGGGCGTTTAAGTCGAATACAGGCTATTCTCCCTATGAATACATCATTTTACGGCGGATTGACCGTGCCAAGCATCTGCTGACCTCCACCAGCCTTTCCGTGAAGGAAGTCGCCTATGCCATCGGCTACAACAGCGAGGAAAACTTTATCCACAGCTTTCGGCGCAATGTGGGCATCTCGCCCGGACTTTTTCGCAAGCATCCAATCTGATCGATCTCTATGCCAATTTGCTAAATTCCCAAACAATTTTTCGCATATTTCTTGACACTACCCACAAAAATTAGCTATAATTATAGGGATATTATCATGTGGTTTGGACGCAATCACGGCAGAACAACCGCAGTAATTTAAAGCCTTTCGGCAATAGAAAACCATGTAAACCCCAAACCACAATCAGAAAGGAAGAAACGTATTTGAATGTATTCGCTACGAAATTGAAAGAAGTTCTGTATTCCGTTCTCCCGATCACAATCATTGTGCTAATCCTGAACTTTACACTGACACCGATTCAAACACCCGTACTCGTCCGGTTTTTAATTGGTGCGGCACTGATTATTGTCGGGTTGACAATATTTTTAGTCGGCGTGGATATCGGCATCACCCCCATCGGCAACAACATGGGCACGGCTATTACAAAGAGCAATAAGCTATGGATTGTGGTGATTGCCGGACTTGTCCTGGGCTTTGTCATATCGGTTGCGGAGCCCGACCTGCACATCCTGGCCGGACAGGTTGACTCTGTCACGTCGGGGCTCATCTCCAAAGCGAGCATCGTTGTCGTCGTTTCGCTCGGTGTTGCAATCATGCTCGCAATCGGCCTGATTCGCATTGTCTTCAACTTCCCGCTTTACAAGCTGCTGACCATCATATATGGCGTTATTTTTGCGCTTGCGATTTTTTGCTCTCCCGAATTTCTCGCCATCTCATTCGATGCGTCCGGCGCGACAACCGGCGCTTTAACGGTTCCGTTTATTCTGGCGCTTGCAATGGGTGTTTCCAGCATGAAAAAAGACAGCAAGGCTTCGGAAAAAGACAGCTTCGGCCTTGTTGCGATCGCCTCAACAGGCGCCATCTTATCTGTTATACTGATGAATATCATATCAAAAACAGATAAAATGACAGGTGTTCTTGAACAAAACGTGGTGTCAGACTCCATCCTCGCGCCCTTCCTTCACGAGTTCCCCAAGATCGCCGGAGAAATTTTCATTGCGCTGCTTCCGATTTTACTGCTGCTGCTCGTCTTTCGTAAAAGCGCTTTTTCGCTGTCTGCGAGAGGTCTGCGAAAAATCCTGTTCGGGCTGCTGTTTACATTTGTAGGCCTGGTGCTGTTTCTGGTCGGGGTCAATGCCGGCTTCATGGACGTGGGGACGATTGTCGGATACAGCATTGCGTCCCTGGATAACAAAATGCACGTCGTCCTTGTAGGCTTTGTTTTGGGTGTTGTTACCATACTGGCCGAGCCGGCGGTCTATGTGCTGACCCACCAAATAGAGGATGTGACGAGCGGATATGTAAGAAGAAAAGTCGTCATGTTTACACTGGCAATCGGCGTTGGCATATCGGTTGCGCTGTCTATGATCAGAATTCTGATTCCCGAATTACAGCTATGGCAATATCTCTTGCCGGGATATATCATTTCTATTGTCATGAGCTTTTTCGTGCCCAAACTTTTCGTCGGCATCGCGTTTGATTCCGGCGGTGTTGCGTCAGGGCCGATGACAGCCACCTTTATCCTTGCATATGCGCAGGGCGCAGCGGAGGCGATTGAAGGGGCAAATGTCTTGGTCGACGGTTTTGGAATGATCGCAATGGTTGCGATGACGCCTTTGATTGCGTTGCAGATATTAGGCTTTATATTTAAGCTCGGGTCTAAGAAAGAAGGAATTAAAAGCAGTGGAGACGCATAATGACGTTACCGAAATTGAGTTAATTTGTGTAATTGTCAATTTCGGACGCGGAAGTAAAATTCTCAAATCCGCAAAACACCACGGATTGCGTGGCGGAACGATCACGCTCGCGCAGGGAACTGTGAACACCAAGCTCTGGGACTATATGGGACTTTCCGATATCAGAAAAGAAATTCTGTATATGGTCGCAGACAAAGAAACCGCGTACAAAGCACTGGATCAGCTGAATCTTGAATTTGAGTTTGACAAGCCCAATCACGGCATTGCATTTACAACTTCAATTTGTGCCGCAACCGGAACGAGAAGCTGCAGATTCAACCATGTAAGCAACGAAAGAGGTGAAGATACCACCATGTATCAAGTGATAACAAGCATCGTCGAAATGGGCAAAGCCGAGAATGTGATTGAAGCCGCCGGCAAAGCCGGATCAAAGGGTGGAACCATTGTAAAAGCAAGAGGGTCCAGCATCCACGAAACAAGCAAGCTGTTTTCTATGGATATTGAGCCCGAAAAGGAAATTGTCATCATTCTTTCAGAGGAGCACATGACCGATGCCATCGTATCTGCCATCAAAGAAGCGCTCAATATTGAGGATCCGGGCAATGGACTCATCTATATCCAAAACGCAAATGCAACCTACGGTATTTATAAGTAACTTTCCGGCGGAGCGATTCAAATTCTGTGTAAACTCCGCGCGATAGGGCGCATTCATAAGGGAACGGTATGAAGGCATACCGCTCCCTTTGCTGTCGTTGCGGCATCCTAAGCAGACTTCTCTTCGCAACGCATCCGGCTTCTGCGTGACGAAGTTACAGCAATGATAAAAGATTTGCTGTATACTGATTAAAACAGAATGAAAAAGGATATAGGAGATGAATTGTTATGCTTAAATATATACTTGGAGCATTGTTTGGCGGTTCTCTTGGGTATTTTGTACTGCACAGACTGATTGGATGCTCAACCGGAAGCTGCCCGATTACGGCCAACCCCTATACGTCCACTTTATATGGTGTAGCCCTTGGCATTCTCCTTGCCTCCACAATCTCCTTGCCCGCAACGCAGGCTTCAAAGAATGCAGCGCAGGCCTCCGGCGCCGCATATAGAACAATCACTGCATCTGACGCCAAAACCAGAATAGACAGCGGCGAAGCACTGATCATTCTCGATGTGCGCACAGAGAGCGAATATCGTGCCGGGCATATCCCCGATGCAATCTTAATACCGAATGAAACGATCACAGACGAGATGCCGGATTTGCTGCCCGCACTTGACGCGGAAATATTGATATACTGCAGGTCGGGCAACCGAAGCGCGCAGGCCGCCAGAAAGCTGATTGCAATCGGCTATACAAATGTTTATGACTTCGGCGGGATTATCGATTGGCCCTATGATCTCGTGACATCGTAAGCGGTAAGCAGGCAGAATACAAGCACCCCAAATAGATATATGTAAAAACCTCCGAAACCCGAACTTCAAGTTCGGATTTCGGAGGTTTTATGTCGATACGCTGCCAAAATATGATCCCGATGCGTTCAACTATTTTCTTATCACCGATATGAAAATCGGGACGAGGTTTGGATCAAATTGCTTTCCGCTGCATCTTTCCAGCTCATCAATGGCCGCCTTCTGATCGATGGCCTTTTTGTACTCCCTGTCGTGTGTCATCACATCATACGCATCGGCAATTATCAAAATGCGCGAAAGCAGCGGGATCTCTTCTCCCTTTAGTCCATGAGGGTAGCCCTTGCCGTCCCAACGCTCATGGTGATAAAGAATGTATTTCGCAATATCTGCCATCACATGAGTGGATTCGGCAATCCTGTATCCGGCTTCGGAATGCCTTCTTACTTCGCTCAGTTCTTCCTCTGTAAGCGGCCCTTTCTTTTTCAAGATGCGTTCATCAACCGTTATTTTCCCAATGTCATGCACTCTTGCGAGCAAGTTTAAATGATCCATTTGCAGTGCGGACAGCTGCAGCCGTTCTCCCATCGCAGCGGTTGTTTCGATCAGTCGGAGGATATGCTCCGTTGTCTCGATGTCTTTCTCGTGGAGCGATGCTTGCAGTGAGGATAGAATCGAGCTGCGCACACTGCGGCTTTCCAGCAGCTTATGCTGGTACATCATCGCGTCTGCCTCTTTGATTAAATTTTCGATCTTTTCTTCCGGTTTTGTTTTGGTGGCAACTCCGACGGAAATGCTGACGGGAACCGGTTGGTCGCACTCGCTCTTGCAGTGTTTGCCGATTCTTTCTGTGATCTGTGCCACTGCTTCAAAAGGGGTTTGGGGCAGCACGATCATGAATTCGTCTCCGCCGATTCTCGCCACAATGTCCTCCGAACGGCAAGAATCTTTCAAAACAAATGCCGCTTTTTGGATGACTTTGTCCCCTTCCAGATGACCAAAAGTGTCGTTGACCACCTTAAGTCCGTTGATATCGGTAACAATGATGGAGATCGGCAGCTGTCTCACGGTGTCAATTCTTTCAAGCATATCGGTTATGTATGCCCGATTATATAAGCCTGTCAAGCTATCGTGAAAGCTGATTTGCGTAATGATCTCTTCTTGTTTTTTGGTCTTTAGCAGCTCTTCGTTCAGGCGTTTATTGGCTTTTATTTTTGAAAGTGTGATAGAAATCAGCACGGCCATGCTCAGGATGCCAAATCCGATAATCTCTTTTTTGTAATTTTCAAGAATCATGTATGGTGTAATCTTTTTTTCTACATCTGCCAGTGCCATCAGGGTCAGGCTTTGCGTTCGGCTCTCGCTCATCGCTTCAACTGCCTTGTTGAGGATGCCAAGAAGCACCTTATTTTCCTCATGCACTCCGATGCAATATGCCCGATCCTCCTTCTTTTGAGGAATGGTCATCACATTGTCATATCCGTTTTGCAGGGTGTGAAACAGCAGAGAATAGGAGTTGGAATAGCCGTAATCCGCCTCCCCCTCATTGACGGCCTTGATGGTGGCTTCTCTGTCTGCAAAGTATACCACATTCTCTTCATTAATCTCCTTCGGTATCGTTCCCCCCTTGATCATTGCAAACCGTTTGCCCTGAATGTCATTCAAATTGAGCGATGCATTGTAAAATAAAATAGCTTCCGTATGTAAATAGGGCTTCGAAAGCGCAATTCCAGACGGCTGATATTCCTTTGAAATGCTAAAAAAGATATCTGCATCAGATGCAAACGCCTCTTCGATCGTATCATAAAGTGTGTATTCAAATGTAAGGCCTGTCGAGGTTGCAATTTCATTTAAGATGTTGATTGCGATCCCTTTCATTTCGCCCTTGGAGTTTCTGTATTGAAGGGGTGCTCCCCCATCAAGGGAAGCTGCTTGAATGATTCCTTTATCCCTGATATACTCCTGTTCCTCCCTGTTGAAGGCGATCCCCTGCGCATGCACGAAAATGGGCATGCGAAAAATGCCAATCAGTATAGCAACAATCATCACTATAATCTTTTTGCCGAGTAGTCTTCTCTTCACCATATCACCTATATGCAAGCTCTTATCGTCGTCTCCGATTTTCATACCCAAACATATTGATCCTAATGTATCACAAAAGATGATTTGTTGCAATGAAATCTATTTTTGATGGGGCGAAACCACAATTTGTATTCCGCCCTTTTTGCTTAGGAGACGCTTCGGATAAAGCGCTCCACATAAAACAGCGCCGCGCCGATGGCAGGCGCATACTGGATGGACATGGTGCGCGCGGATAAACCGCGTCGTCTCGGATCCCGCACGCGCGTAGTATGCCTGTGTACTCTCAGAGGGAATGGGAGTCTCCCGACGGCGCACCTGACCGTATCAATAGGTGATTGCGGCGAAGAAACCGGCCGGCGCTATGCCAGCCGGTTTCTTCTTTGTAAATTCGGGGAACTATGATATAATTTTATATTATAATCCGGATCGCATGCGGCACCGCAGGAGAACTGTCTGAATGATACTATGCGCTTCGATTTGGAGTCTCATACCTGACTGCGAAAAAATCGGAGGAACATAAACGTGACTTTAGATATGACGAGCGGCTCCCCCGCCAAGCTCCTGCTGCGCTTTACCATGCCCATGCTGGTGGGCAATGTGTTTCAGCAGCTTTACAATATTGTAGACACCCTCATTGTCGGGCGTTTTGTCGGACGGGATGCGCTGGCGGCGGTCGGCTCTGCGTTTGCGATCATGGTGTTGGTGAATTCGCTGATAATCGGGCTTTGTATGGGTGCGTCCGCGCTGTTTTCGCGACAATTCGGCGCAAAAGACTATGAAAAGCTCAAAACCACGCTGTTTCTCTCCAGCTGCTTTATTACCGGAATCGCCTTCGTGCTCTCCGTCGTCACCTTTCTGCTGACCGATCAAATCATCACGCTCTATCAAATGCCGGCAGAAACCGTACAATATGCGCGCGATTATCTGCTTTTTATTTTTGCCGGTCTTGTATTTGTGGCTTTCTATAATCTTTCTGCAAATATTCTGCGCTCTATGGGAGATTCAAAATCCCCGCTTTATTTTCTGATGATTGCCTGCGCGATCAATATCACATTGGATGTTATTTTTGTTGTTCCCCTGCAAATGGAGGTGTTCGGCGCGGCGCTGGCAACGTTTATCGCCCAATTGATTGCCGCTGTTCTCAGCACAGCGTATACCCTTCGCAAAATTCGGTTTTTGGGCTTTCAAAAACGCGATTTTCATTATGAAAAGAAGCTGTTTCAGACGATTGCGCGCTACTCGCTTCTCACGAGCTTTCAGCAGTCCGTTATGAATTTGGGCATTGTGCTGGTGCAGGGGCTTATCAATACCTTTGGCTCTGTGCTGATGGCGGCGTTTTCTGCCGGTGTCAAGATTGATGCCTTTGCCTATATGCCCCTGCAGGATTTTGGCAACGCCTTTTCCTTTTATACGGCGCAAAATATGGGGGCAGGTGCGCATCCGCGCGTCCAAAAAGGCTTTCGCTCCGCCCTGCTGATTGCCTCGCTGTTCTCCGTTTTCATATCGGCGGTTGTCTTAATCTTTGCCCGACCGTTCATCGGAATTTTTATTGACAGCGCGGATGTGGAGGTCATTCGCATCGGTGCCGCTTATTTGCGCATTGAAGGCGCTTTTTATGTCCTGATCGGCTTTTTGTTCCTGCTATACGGGTTTTACCGCGGCTTGGGCCGGGCAAGCGTGTCCGTCGTTCTCACCGTCCTCTCCCTCGGAAGCCGTGTGCTGCTTGCCTATAGCTGTGCGCCTGTCTTTGGTTATACCGCTATTTTCTGGGCCATCCCCATCGGATGGCTGCTGGCCGATTTTGTTGGCTTTATGATCTGGTTCAAGGCCAAACGTCACTTGCTCAAGCAATAGTCTCTTCTGTTTTAAAAAAGACCGTAGCTTTGATGCGTCTTTCATCAAAGTTACGGTCTTTCTCGTTGTTCCATCTTTACGAGGGCGCGCCCCTTGCTGCACAGCCGGAAACATGCGGTTTTATCTGCTGCTTTCACATACAAAACCCGCTTTTCCTACGGCAAGTCCACGCTTCCCTTTTGCGCGGTGTTGCCCTAAAAAATCAGCGTTTATCCAGCGCGCGTATAATTTCACCAAGCTGCCGCTGCACCTGCTCCACCTCCCAGTGCAGATCGGTCGCGGACAGCCGCTCCGAGCCGTGCCCCAGGATGATCATTTGCTCCAGCCCGTCCGAGGTCGCCACGCGCACACGGTGCTGCCGCGACAAATCGTACGATGCCTGCTCGATATACATATCCGCGGTTTCCGCCTCCTTGGTGTAAACCACGTCGATTCCATAGAGCTTTTCGTGCGACCCAACGCCGCCCTTGACCTTATACGCATCAAAAACGACAATAATATGGCAGCGGCGCACCGCGCGGAAGTTGCTCAGCAGGTCGAGCAGCGCGGCGCGTGCGGCATTGAGATCGTCCATTCCGCGCAGCTCATCCCATGCGAAAATGATGTTATATCCGTCAACGAGCAAATAATCGTCCTGACGGATGCGCGTTGCAGGCAGCGGATCGTGGGGCAGCACCAGCTTGCGCACGCTTTGCAGCGCATCCATGCCGCGATTTTTCACCGGGCCGTAGGTGCGCTCGAAAAACGCAAGCAGCTCCTTATCGTCCCCAAAACCCGACAGCGCGCCGGAGGATCGGTGCACCGCGGGCGGCTCGAGCTCCTCCTCGCGCGGACGCAGCACATCGGTTTGAACATGCGCGTGCGCCGCAACTTCCTCCCACTTGACCGTATAGCCCGCGCCATGCGCACAAAATACCGAATCGGGCGGATTCTCCGTGTCGCGCACGGGGTCGTAACCCGCCTGCTCGATGACTTCCGCCGCGTTGTGGCAGGGGCGGCAGCCGTCCGGCGACAGGCTCAGCCGCCCGGCGCCTCCGGTATAGGCCGCGACCTCGGGCGCATAGCCGCGCATCGTGGCGACCGGCGCCGTCCCCTCCAAAATCGCGGTATCACCCTGCACCGCAGGCGGCTCAAACGAACCGGACATGCGCTGCACATCGCTCATCGCGCGTCCGACCGCCCCCGCAGGCAGTTCAAGCCGAAACGCGTAGTACGGCTCAAGCAGCACGCTCTCCGCCTGCATCAGTCCCTGCCGCACCGCACGATAGGTTGCCTGCCGGAAGTCGCCGCCCTCGGTGTGCTTGAGGTGTGCGCGCCCCGCAACGAGCGTAATCTTCACATCGGTGAGCGGCGCGCCGAGCAGCACGCCCGGATGCTCACGCTCCTCCAGATGGGTGAGCACGAGCCGCTGCCAGCTCGCCGCCAGCATGTCCGCATCGCAGTCTGCAGAAAGCACAATCCCGCTGCCGCGCTCCCCGGGTGCAAGCAGCAGCTGCACCTCGGCATAATGCCGCAGCGGCTCAAAATGCCCGATGCCGAGCACGGTGTCCGCGATCGTCTCGCGATAAACCACCCCGCCCTCATCAAACGTCACCGCTACATCGAACCGCTCCGCAATCATCCGCGTCAGAATTTCAAGCTGCACCTCGCCCATCAGCCGCACATGGATCTCCCCCAGCGCCTCGTTCCACACCAGACTGAGCTGCGGATCCTCCTCCTCCAGCCGGCGCAGCTTTTGCAGCAGCACATACGCGTCCGCGTCCGGCGGCAGGCACATGCGATAGGTCAGCATCGGCGTCAGCACCGCGGGCGGCGCACCTTGACCTGCGCCCAGTCCCATGCCCGGCACCGCCGCACTCAGTCCGGTCACCGCGCACACGGTTCCTGCTTCCGCGCGATCAATCGGGCGAAACTTTGCGCCCGAATACAGCCGAATCTGGCTGATTTTCTCCTGTAATCCGCCGCAATTCAGCGCATCACGCACCGATAGCGCGCCGCCCGTCACCTTGAGAAAGGTCAGGCGGTTGCCCTGCGCGTCGCGCGCAACCTTGAACACCTGCGCCGCAAAATCCGCTGGATAGGCCGGTGTGCGCGCATAGCGCGACAGCCCCTCAAGCAGCGCGTCGATCCCATCGAGCCTGAGCGCCGCGCCAAAAAAGCAGGGAAACACCTTGCGCGCCGCAACCAGCGACGCAATCTCGTCCTCCGAAACCGTACCGCGCTCCAGATAGCGCGACAGCGTGTCCTCGTCGCACAGCGCAATCGTCTCGTGCAGCGCGTCCTGTGCGGCGCCGAAATCGGCGAAGCCGTCGCCCAGCCGCTCGGTCAGCTCGCGCAGACGCATCGCGCGGTCTGCCCCCGGTAAATCCATTTTATTGACAAATACGAAGGTCGGCACGCCGTGACGCTCGAGCAGCCGCCACAGCGTATCGGTATGCCCCTGCACACCATCCGTACCGCTGACGACCAAAACCGCACAATCAAGCACCGCAAGCGTGCGCTCGGTTTCCGCAGAAAAATCCACATGACCCGGTGTATCGAGCAGCGTAACCTCGCGCTCGCCGAGCGGAAAAATCGCCTGCTTGGAAAAAATCGTGATGCCCCGTTCGCGCTCAAGCGCATCGGTGTCGAGAAACGCATCCCGATGATCGACCCGCCCCAGCCGCGCGAGCGCGCCCGAGCGATACAGCAGCGCTTCGGACAGTGTGGTCTTTCCCGCGTCCACATGCGCTAAAATTCCGATAACAAGCTTTTTCATGGTTTCATTCCGCATCCGTCACTCCTATAGTTCTTCAAAATCGACCGCGCGCCGGGCGCGCATCGGCTTTTGCGCACCTTGTCTGCCGGTGTTTTGTTGCAAGTTTGCCCGATTCCGCCGTCCAAACGGCGCAATATTGTTCTAATTTTATCACAGTTTCGTCTTATATACTACCTTTTTCGCAAAAGCGCGCATTTCCTGCATCTTCTGCCGCGCCCGACCGAACGCAAGAAGGCCCGCAAGCCCCACTGAAAGCAGGAGCCTGCGGGCTGCAGCGCGCGCACTTACAGGGCGCGCACGAGCGCTTTAAAGGTCTCCCCGCGCTCGGCAAAATTCTTGAAGCAGTCAAAGGAAGCGCTTGCCGGACTCATGAGGACCACATCGCCCGCATGCGCGAGCGCCGCCACCTGCCGCACCGCGTCCGCTAAATCGGCCGCATCAAAGATCGTGGGCTTTTCCGCCGCCTCTGACTGCGCGACGCAGTCGCGAATTTTTGGCGCGGTCGCGCCGGTCAGAATGAGCGTTTTGACATGCGCACAGATGGGCAGACCGAGCACATCATACGGGATATGCTTGTCATAGCCGCCCGCGATCAAAATCACCTTGTGCGGAAAAGAACGCAGCCCTGCAATCGTGCGCGTCGGGCTGGACGCGATCGAATCGTTGTAATAGCGCACGCCGTCCTTTTCGCGCACCAGCTCCAGACGATGCGGCACGCCGGCAAACGCGCGCGCCACCGCGCGGATGTCTGTGTCGCGGCACAGCCCTTCGCAGATTGCCGCCGCCATCATCACGTTGGACACGTTATGCTCCCCCGGCAGACGGATTTCGTCCGCGCGCAGCAGCGCACGCGCCATGCCGTGTGACGCGGCGTAGACAATGCCCTCCCGCAGGAAAACACCATCCTGCACCGCGGTGCGCTTGGAACAATAGGCGACCTCGCTGCTCTGGTTGAGCGAAAGCGCGCGCGAAGCCTCGTCGTCATAGTTCAGGATGAGCCGATCCCCCTCGTCCTGCTGCGCGAAGATATTGATTTTCGCCTGCACATATTCATCAAAATCGGCATGATAATCCAGATGGTTCGGGCTGAGGTTGGTGATTGCCGCAACGCACGGGCTGTGCTGCATATCCATAAGCTGGAACGAGGACAGCTCCACAATCGCAAGATCGCCCGGCTGCATGGCGCGCACCTGCGGCAGCAGCGGCGCGCCGATGTTGCCGCCCAGATGGCAGGTGTGCCCCGCGTGCCGGAGCATCTCGCAGACCAGAGTTGTCGTCGTCGTCTTGCCGTCCGAGCCCGTGATGCCGATGATGCGGCACGGGCAGACCGCAAAAAACAGCTCCATCTCGCTCGTAATCTGCGCACCGCGTGCGCGCGCAGACGCCAAAAAGCGCGGATGCACGCCGGGTGTGCGAAAAATCACGTCCTCATCGAGCGCATCGAGATAGGACTCACCCAGCACGGCCGAGGCGCCGAGCGCGGTCAGGGTGTCGTAAATTTCACCGAGCGCTGCGGCGTCTTTTTTGTCGTGCACGGTCACATCGATGTCCGCTTCGCGCAGCAGGCGCACGAGCGGCAGGTTGCTGACACCCGCGCCGATCACCGCGACGCGCTTATCCGCGATCTCTTGTAAATATTGGTCGATCGTCATAGATCTTTCCCCCTCTGCATGATACAGAGTTTATTTTACACGTCTATTGGCAAAATTTCAAGGTTTTGTTTGACAAACCGTACTTTTCTCGGTATAATGAACACCGTGAGTGAACCAGACGGTCGCGCGGCGCAAGCCGTGAGGAAAGTCCGGGCTGCACAGGGCACGGATAGCAGATAACGTCTGCCGGGGGCGACCCCAGGAATAGTGCAACAGAGATATACCGCCGTGCTCGCACGGTAAGGGTGGAAAGGCGAGGTAAGAGCTCACCGCGCCCTGTGGTAACACAGGGGGCCTGTAAACTCTATCCGCAGCAACATCGACAGGGGCTATGGTCTGCCCGACCGCTCCGACGGATGGCTTGAGGCGCGCGGCGACGCGCGTTCGAGATAGATGACCGTTCACGACAGAACCCGGCTTACAGGTTCGCTCACGTCCATATCAAAAGACCCGCCTGCAAGGGCGGGCCTTTTGCTGTTCGCCCGCAAAACTGGCATGGAATAAAAAAGCGAAACTGAACATTTAAACCGTATCACAATCTGTTATACTAAGCACATGCAATCACAACAGAGCGCGTGCTCATAAGGGGGATTTTTCATGCGAGATATCAGAAAAATGATTGTAATGGCGCTCTTCGCCGCTTTAACCTGCGTCACAACCATGCTGATTAAAATTCCGACACCGACGTTCGGCTACATCCATCCCGGCGACGGCATGGTGCTGCTCTGCGGTGTGCTGCTCGGGCCGTTTGCGGGCGCGGTCGCGGCCGGTATCGGCTCGATGCTGGCGGATTTGTTCAGCGGCTATGTGTCCTATGCCGCGGGCACGCTTGTGATCAAGGCACTGACCGCCGCGGCCGCGGGGCTTCTGTTCCACAAGCTGCACGGCAGGTTGCAGACGCGCGTCGCGATTGGCGGCGCGGTCGGAGAGTGCATCATGGTAGGCGGATATTTCTTCTATGAGGTTGGGCTGAGCATGCTCGCGGGCAGCGGACTTGCCGCCGCCGTGACCGCAAGCGCAGCGGGCATCGTATTCAACATCGTGCAGGCGGCGTCGGGCGTGCTCATCGCGCTGGTGCTGCTCCCCGTGCTGTGCCGGGTGCCCATGTTCCGTCAAGTCCGAGCATCCTCCATTTAACCGAAATTTTCAGCGCACAAAAGCACCTCAGAAACAGTGAGATCCCTGTTTCCGAGGTGCTTTTTCTCGCATCACATTGACGCAGCTTCTTATCGCTGCTTCCAGATAAAAACCGGAATCGGCGGATCGTTCGGACGGTTTGCGAATGCGCAGGTCAGCACCGTGCAGCGTTTGTCATCCAGCGTTTGCAGATAGGCGAGCAGCGCGTCGCGCTCGGCATATCCGGTCTGTCCGCCGTGATAAATGGCAAGGCTCATCACGCCGTCCGGCGCGAGCAGCTCCAGTCCCGCTTCGATCGCAGGGATGCTGGTCTGCGCGGTTGTGTAAACCGTGTGATCGCCGCCCGGCAGATAGCCGAAGTTGAAGCAAATGCAGCGCACGCTGCCGGGTGCGGCATAGCGCGCCATATTGCTGTGACTGTCGCAAATCACCTGCGCGCGGGCATGGAGCCCGGCCGCCGTCAGCCGCGCGCGCGTCTCCTCGGTCGCCGCCTGCTGAATATCAAAGGCGAGCACGCGTCCGCTCTCCCCGACCCGCTCGCACAAAAACTGCGTATCGCGTCCGCGCCCTGCGGTCGCGTCGATGCACAGATCGCCCTCTTTGATGTATCGCTCCATAAACGCATGCGTCAGCGCAACCGTGTTGATCCCCATTCCTCTCCCGCCTTTCCTTTTCATTCTACGATATTTTTCCCGTTGCCGCAAGGCAAATCCATCTGTTTTGCGCGCTTTGCAGATTGCTTTTTGCAAGATGCTGTATTATACTTGTATAGAACCGTTAAATATGAAATCAGAAGGGATGGAACCTCTGTCATGGAAGAGCTCCGCAGCAACCAAGGCAAAAACGAGAAGATCGAGGTGGATGGCATTTCCTACAGCCGCCTACCCATCAAGACCCATGTCGTCACCGACCGCGATGATATCACCGAGGTCGTCATGCAATATGCCGCCCCCCATATGCAGGAGGGGGATATCCTGTTTATTTCCGAAAAATGTGTCGCCTGCTCCCAGAAGCGCGCGCTGCCGCTAGACGAGATCAAGCCGCGTCCGCTCGCGGTCTTTTTGTCCAAGCATGTGACCAAAACGCCGCACGGCATCGGTCTGGGCATCCCCGAAACCATGGAGATGGCGCTGCGTGAGTGCGGCACACCCCGCATTCTGTTCGCCGCGCTGTGCTCGGTTGTCGGCAAGCTGCTCGGCCGCAAGGGCTGGTTTTACATCATCGCCGGACGCAAGGCGGCCGCGATTGACGGCCCGACCCCGAACACCCTGCCGCCCTACAACCACTGCGTCGTGCTGGGCCCCATCGATCCCGATGAAACCGCAGCCAAAATCGCCGCAAAGCTCGGCCACAAGGTCATGATTATCGACCTAAACGACCTCGGCGGCAACATCCTCGGCACCTCCGATTCCTCGATCGACCGCGATTGGGCGGTGCGCACCCTGCAGGACAATCCGCTCGGCCAAAGCTCCGAGCAGACCCCGATGGGTATTCTGCGCCGCGTATAAACACACAAAAACCCGCCTGCTTTCAGCCGAAACAGGCGAGTTTTATGCCTTTTGGAGGGTTATATGGTGCTGTTCTCTGTGCGCGATGTGCAGTATAAGGGCATCCTGCACTATCCGCAAATCACGTTTGAAGCCGGCTGCGCAACCTTTTTGTGCGGCAAAAGCGGCTGCGGCAAGAGCACGCTGCTCAAGCTGCTCAACGCCTCAATTTCGCCCGACTGCGGCGAAATCTGCTACCGCGGCAAGCCGCTCACCCAATTTGACACCATCGCACTGCGGCGCGAGGTCATGCTGGTTGCGCAGACGCTTTTTCTGTTTGACGACACGATTTCGGGCAATTTCGTGCGGTTTTATGCCTATCGGGAGCAAGCGCTGCTCCCCGAAGCGGAAATGATGCGCTATCTGCGCCTGTGCGCCGCCGACTTTCCGCTTGATGCGCACTGTCGCGCGCTGTCCGGCGGCGAACGGCAGCGTGTGTTCCTCGCGATTTGTCTGTCGCTTCGTCCGCGCGTGCTGCTGCTCGACGAACCGACCTCCGCCCTCGATGAGGCAACCGCAGACACGCTGCTGCACGCGCTCAAAGCGCACTGCGCGCAGCACGACATGACGCTGATCGCCGTGACGCACGACCGCGTGCTCGCGCAGCGCTATGCCGATGTCCTTTTGGAAATCGGAGGGCGGCTATGAACCGAATCATCGTGCTCAATCTGTGGCAGTTCGGCTCGGTCTATGCGCTGCTCCTCCTCGTGCTTGCGATTATGAAGCGCTGTAAAATCAGCCAGGGCAAGCTGCTGCTCGTTGCGAGCCTGCGCATGACCGTGCAGCTCGTGCTCGCGGGGCTGGTGCTCACCTACATCTTCAAAAACCCGCATCCCGCGTTCGTGCTGCTTTATCTCGCGTCTATGATCGCAATGACCATCCACACCACGCTGTCGCGCAACAAGGGACTGAACCCGCGCTTTCAGTGCGTAGTGGGCGGCTCTTTGCTGCTTTCAGGTCTTTCGGTTATCGTGTTTTTCATCTGCGGCGTGGTGGGGGTCAGCTTTTGGAATCCGCAATATACCATCCCCATCAGCGGCATGATTATGGGCAATATGATGACCGGCGTCAGCCTCGGACTCAGAACCTTTCGCCAGTCGGTGCTGGCTCAGAAAAACCAAATCGACGCGCTGCTCTACATCGGTGTGACGCCGCACAGCATCCTGACCCCGTTTGTCAATCAGGCGATTGAGACCGCGCTACTCCCCACGCTCAATTCCATGCTCGGCATGGGCATTGTCGCGCTGCCCGGCATGATGACCGGACAGATTTTGTCCGGTACCCTGCCGACGACCGCGATTTTATACCAAATTGCAATCATGATTGCAATTACAACGGTGGTTTGCCTTTCGGTGTTCTGCGCGCTGTTTTTCGGCAGCAAAACGCTCTACAACAAGCAAAATCAGATTCTTTTCTCCTTCGACGATGCGCTTTAGGCTCAATCCTCCATGCGGTACGGCTCGACCCGAATGGGTTTGACCATGCGCAGGTGTCTGCCGCGTGCATTTGTGACCTCGCCCTCCTGCGTGAATGCGAACTTGCGATAAAACGCCTTTGCGCGCTCATTGTGCTCCGCCACGAGCGCGCAAAGGTAGTCCTTGCCCAGCTCGCGGTACACGCTGATCGCCTGCCCGATGAGCTGCTGACTCAGTCCGCAGCCGCGCCAGTCGGGGCCGATGACAAACGAGCCGACCATGCCGGTATCGGGATGGCTGTCATCGCACACATTGAGCCGTACGAGCGCGACCGGCGCGCCGTCAAGCATGCCGAAGGTGACGGCGCGCGCGCACTGCGCCAGCATCGCGCGGGTATCCTCCACATACGCCGCCTCATCGAGCGCCTCGGCACTGCCGTAGGCGCTTTCGTATTTCTGGCGGGCAAACGCAAGCAGCGCCTCACGCTCCGCCGCGTTCTCCAGATCGACCGGCTTAAACCAAACCTGCGGCGACACGGGCACGCCCTTGCTGTTCGTCCAGCCGATGGACGCAAAGGTCGACAGTGCCGCGGGCAGGTGGCTCGCATCGTTCATATAGATGACGCGCACGCCGCCCTCCTCGTCAAACTCAAGCTTCGCGACGCAGGTGTTGTCGCCCCAGCCGATTTCCCCGATTTGCTCGGGCGCAAGCCCCTGCGCAATGCACAGCGCGCCGCGAATCGCTGAGCCGTGCGTCACCACCGCGATGGTCTGCCCCGCGTGCGCGTGCACTAGCTCACGAACACCGCCGAACATGCGCTCCCCCGCGTCGGTCACGCTTTCTCCGCCCGGCACGACGCATTTCCACGGCTCGGTCTGCCAGGTATGGTACTGCTCAGGGGCGCGCAGCGGCAGCTCCGCCCACGGGCAGTCCTCCCACTCCCCCATATTGATTTCACGCAGCACGGGGCGCACGCGCACCTCCATGCCCTTGGCACCTGCGATTGCGCCCGCGGTCATGCGCGCACGATACAGGTCGGAGGAATAAATCGCGTCCAGCGCGACCGGCTCAAACCGCTTCGCAAGGTGGGGCAGCTGCTCCCACGCGCGCGGCGTGAGCATGCTGTCATATTGCCCGTGACAGCGGCGGTACACATTGCCCTCGGCTTCTGCGTGCCGGATGAGATAAACTGTCGTGTGCATGATTAAACCTCCACCGCGTTCGTCAGCTCGGTCACGCGCTCCACGCCGTGCTGACGCATGTACTCCTGCAGCCCCTCCAGCGCCTTGACCGGCGCAAGCGGATCCGCAAACAGCACGGTGCCGAGTGCGACCGCATCCGCACCCGCGAGCAGCATTTCCGCCACATCGCGTCCGGTGCGCAGACCGCCCATGCCGATAATTGGCACGGACACCGCCCGCCGCACCTGATACACCATACGGATGGCGACCGGCAGCACCGCCGGGCCGGACAGTCCGCCCATCACATTCGACAAAATCGGGCGGCGGGTATCGACATCAATGCGCATGCCAAGCAGCGTGTTGATCAGCGACAGCGCATCCGCGCCCGCGTCCACCGCGGCGCGCGCAATTTCCGTTATATCGGTGACATTCGGGGATAATTTAACGATAAGCGGCTTTTTTGCATACTTTTTTGCCGCATTGACGACCTCGGTCACCATGGCCGTCTGCGTGCCGAACGCCATGCCGCCGCACTTGACATTCGGACAGGAAATGTTCATTTCGATCAGGTCGACATCCGCATCCGAGATTTTTTCAATCATCTCGCAGTATTCCTCGACCGTGTTGCCCGAGACGTTCGCGATGATTTTGGTATCGTGCTGCCGCAAAAACGGAATCTGCTCGGTGATAAAGCGGTCGATGCCGGGGTTTTGCAGGCCGACGCAGTTGAGGATGCCCATCGGGGTCTCGGCAATGCGCGGAGCGGGATTGCCCAGACGCTCGGTCGGGGTCAGCCCCTTGACACCGATGCCGCCGAGCATGCTCAGATCGAAGAACGCACCGTATTCATGCCCGAAGCCGAACGTGCCGGACGCGGTGGTGATCGGGTTTTTGAGCTCGACCCCACAGATGTTCACGCGCATATCCATTACCAAACGACCTCCTTTGCATCAAATACCGGCCCATCCTTGCACACATGTCCGTACCGCACACCCTGCGCGCCGTCGTGCAGCTTCAGCTCGCACGCGCACACCAGACATGCGCCGATGCCGCAGCCCATGCGCTCCTCAAGCGATACCTGACACGGCAGCTCCGTCTGCTCGGCAAGCGCCGCAATCGCGCGCAGCATGGGCCTTGGGCCGCAGGCGCAGATCGAGGTGTATTCCTGAGCATGCTCACGCAGCAGATCGGTCACAAAGCCGTGCGCACCGTACGAGCCGTCGTCCGTCGCGACAAAAACCGTGCCGTTCGCGCGGAACTCCTCCTCCAAAATAACCGCGCCGCGGCCGCGAAATCCGAGGATCGCAGTCGGCTGCTTGCCCTGTGCGCGCGCGGCGCGCATCGCGAGCAGCATGGGCGGCACGCCGATACCGCCGCCGACGAACACCGGCCGCTCTCCGAGCATGCTCAACTCATAGCCATGTCCGAGCGCGCCGAGCACGTCGAGCGCATCGCCCTCCTTGCGCGCGGACAGCCATGCCGTACCCTCGCCCTTCACCTGAAACACGACGCGCAGGCTGTCGCCCTGCACATCGCAGACCGAGATTGGGCGGCGCAGCAAATTGCCCTCGCCGCAGGTGATGTGGACAAACTGTCCCGCATGCGCTAGTGCGGCGATGCGCGGCGCGTCCAATGTCAGCGAAAACAGTCCTTCGCCCAGTTTTTTGCTGTGTACGACCGTACAAAGCTCCTGTATTGCCATAAAAAAGTCCTCCCAAAAATGCCTGCCTTCGATAAAAGCCCCGCCGCCGGCGGGGCTTTTATGCGCTGTTTGTTTGCGATGTGCCGCGCGGCTTTAAATGGTGTTAATGTCGACCATTTCGCAGCTTTCGATCTTAATATCGCCCTCCAGGCAGCGCAGCAGCGCGGAGGCGGTATCGATCGAGGTCAGGCACGGAATGGCGCGCTCAACCGTCGTGCGGCGGATGTGCACCGAGCCAAGCTCGGGATGACGGCCCTTGACCGAGGTCGCGATGACATAGTCAATCTTGCCGGATTCGATGAGGTCAATGATGTTCGGTGCTTCCTCGTCGACGTTGCGCACCGCGTTCGTCGCGATCATATGGCGGTTGAACACGTTCGCGGTGCCGCTCGTCGCGTAAATTTCAAAGCCCAGACGCTCAAAGCGCTCCGCGATTTTGATCGCCTCCTGCTTATCGGAATCGCGCACCGAAATGAGCACCGCGCCGTGACGCTTCATGGCAAAGCCCGCGCCGATGAGGCCCTTGAGCAGCGCCTGACGGAACGAGGTCGATACGCCGAGCACCTCGCCGGTCGATTTCATCTCGGGCCCGAGCTGGGTGTCGAGGTCGCGCAGCTTCTGGAACGAGAAGACCGGCACCTTGACTGCATAGTGATCGCTTTCGGGGTACAGACCCGTGCCGTAGCCCATGTCCGCGAGCTTTTCGCCGAACATGCAGCGCGTTGCGAGATCGACCATGGGCACACCCGTGACCTTGGAGATATAGGGGACCGTGCGCGAGGAGCGCGGATTGACCTCGATGACGTAAACCTCGTCGTTATAAAGTACGAACTGGATGTTGACAAGGCCGATGACCGCAAGGCTCTTTGCAAGCGCTTCGGTGTAGCCGATGATGGTCTCCTTGTGCCGATCCTCAATCGTGATGGACGGATAAACCGAAATCGAGTCACCCGAGTGCACGCCTGCGCGCTCCAGATGCTCCATGATGCCCGGAATGAGAACGCTCTCGCCGTCGCAGATTGCATCGACTTCGATTTCGCGCCCCATCATATATTTATCGATCAGCACCGGATTTTCCACCTTGTCGCGCGTGATGACACGCATGAACTCGCGCACGTCCTCTTCCTTGTACGCGATTTCCATGCCCTGTCCGCCGAGCACATAGGAGGGGCGCACGAGCACCGGATAGCCCAGACCGTCCGCCGTGGCGACCGCTTCGTCCTCAGTCATGACCGTGTGCCCCGCAGGGCGCGGAATGCCGCACTTTTCCAGGATGACATCGAACTTTTCGCGGTCCTCCGCGGCGTCAATCGACCATGCGGGCGTGCCGAGAATCGGGATGCCCAGCTTTTCGATGTGCGCCGCGAGGTTGATGGCGGTCTGTCCGCCGAACTGCACAATCGCCGCGTCGGGTTTTTCCGCGCGCACAACACCGGTCACATCCTCGGGCGTGAGCGGCTCAAAGTACAGACGATCCGCGGTGTCAAAGTCGGTCGACACGGTTTCGGGATTGTTATTGATGATTACGGTCTCACAGCCGCGATTTTTAAGCGCCCAAACCGCGTGCACCGAGCAGTAGTCAAACTCAATGCCCTGACCGATACGGATCGGGCCGGAGCCGAGCACAAGCACCTTTTGCTTGCCGTTATCGGGCTTGACCTCGGTCTCCTCGTCCCACGAGGAGTAGTAGTACGGCGTTTCCGCGTCGAATTCCGCGGCGCAGGTGTCCACCGTCTTGTAGGACGGCAGACGCGCAACATCCGCCGGGATTTCGCAGCCGGACAGCTCGCTGATTGTGCGGTCGAGGAAGCCCATCTGCTTCGCGCGCGCATACAGGTCGCGGTCGATGGACTGCGCGGCGCGCAGCTCGTTCTCCATATCGGTGATGCGATAGAACTTATACAAAAACCAGGTATCGATTTTGGTGATGTCGAACACCTCGTCCACCGTCATGATGCCGCGGCGAAACGCTTCGCAGATGACGAACAGGCGCTGGTCGTTGATGCGGAGGACACCCGCGCGGATGTCCTCGTCGCTCCAGCCCGCGAGCTTGGGATCAATCATCGAGGTCAGCTTCATTTCGATGGAACGGACCGCCTTCATCATCGCACCCTCGAACGAATTCGCGATGGACATGACCTCGCCCGTCGCCTTCATCTGCGTGCCGAGTGAATTATCCGCATAAACGAACTTGTCAAACGGCCAGCGCGGGAACTTGACGACGCAATAGTCGAGCGTGGGCTCGAAGCAGGCCTTGGTCTTGCCAGTGACCGCGTTGTCGATTTCGTCGAGTCCGTAGCCGACCGCAATCTTCGCGGTCACCTTTGCAATCGGGTAGCCGGTCGCCTTGGAAGCCAGCGCGGACGAGCGCGACACGCGGGGGTTGACCTCGATAACCGCATACTCAAAGGAGTCCGGATTGAGCGCATACTGCACGTTGCAGCCGCCTTCGATGCCCAGCTCGGTGATGATGCTGAGTGCGGAGCTGCGCAGCATCTGGCATTCCTTGTCGCACAGCGTCTGGGTGGGCGCAACAACGACAGAGTCGCCCGTGTGCACGCCGACCGGATCGATATTTTCCATGTTGCAAATCGTGATGGCGTTGCCCTTGTGGTCGCGCATGACCTCGTACTCGATTTCTTTCCAGCCGGAAATGCATTTTTCAACCAGAATCTCGTCGACGCGCGAATACATGATGCCGCTTGCGGCAATCTCGCGTAGCTGCTCCCAGGTGTATGCGATGCCGCCGCCCGTGCCGCCGAGCGTGTATGCAGGGCGGATGATGACCGGCAGGCCGATTTCCTTCGTGAACTCGACCGCATCCTCGACCGTGTGCACAACCTTGGAGGCGATGATCGGCTCGCCGATTTTCTCCATCGTGTCCTTAAAGAGCTGGCGATCCTCCGCCTTGGCGATGGTGTCGGGCTTGGCGCCGAGCAGCTTGACGTTCATGCGCTCGAGGAAGCCGTTTTCGCACAGCTCCATCGCGAGGTTCAGTCCGGTCTGTCCGCCGAGGTTGGGCAGCAGCGAATCCGGCCGCTCCTTCTTGATGATTTCCTGCACGGCTTCGATGGTCATCGGCTCGATGTAGACCTTATCCGCCATGGACTTGTCCGTCATAATCGTCGCGGGGTTGGAGTTGACGAGCACGACCTCCAGCCCTTCCTCGCGCAGCGCGCGGCACGCCTGTGTGCCCGCGTAGTCAAACTCGGCCGCCTGACCGATGACGATGGGGCCGGAGCCCAGTACCATTACCTTATGAATATCCTTGCGCAGCGGCATTACTGAGCACCTCCCTTGTATTTTTCGATATTTTCGATGAACGTATCAAACAGATAAGACGTGTCCATCGGCCCCGGGCAAACCTCGGGATGATACTGCACAGTGAGCACCGGCTTGTCAATGTGCTCGACACCCTCGACTGTGCCGTCGTTGAGGTTGACGTAGCGCACGCGCGCGATCGCGGGGTCGATGGTCTCGCCGACCACCGCGTAGCCGTGATTCTGCGAGGTGATATAGGTGCGGTCGCTGTCCAGATCCTTCACGGGGTGGTTGACACCGCGGTGACCGTATTTGAGCTTGGTGGTCTCCGCGCCGATCGCAAGCGACATGAGCTGATGGCCGAGGCAGATGCCGAAAATCGGAATGCCGCTGCCGCGCAGCACCTTGAGGTTTTCGACGATTTCTACATTCTCCGCCGGATCCCCGGGGCCGTTCGACAGCATCACACCGTCGTAGCCGCCCGCGAGCACGGTCTCAGGCGCGGTGTCGCCCGGCACAACCGTCACTTCGCAGCCGCGGCGGCACAGCTCGCGCTCGATATTATACTTCACACCGTAATCATACAGGGCGACGCGGTATTTTTGCTCCCCTTCCGCGGGATGGACAGTGTTTTCCTGGCAGGTGACGGCTGCGACCGCGTCCTTGACGACGTAGTCGCGCATCGCTTGCAGGTCGGCCTCGGTCGGCTCAAATCCCTCGGTGTAGAGGATGCCGTTCATAACGCCGCTCGAGCGCAGGATGCGTGTCAGCCGGCGGGTATCGATGCCTGCCAGCCCGACGACCCGCTGGCTTTTCAGGTATGCGTCGAGCGTCAGCTTGCAGCGCCAGTTGGACGGATGCGCGCACAGCTCGCGCATAATCAAACCGGACACCCAGCTTTTGCGGCTTTCGTAGTCATCAAAGTTGATGCCATAGTTGCCGATAATCGGGTAGGTCAGGCAGACCGTTTGTCCGTAGTAGGACGGGTCGGTCAGGACCTCCTGATAGCCCGCCATGCCGGTGTTGAATACGATCTCGGCGATGCTGCGACCCTCATGTCCGACAGCCTGCCCCTCAAAAAGGGTGCCGTCCGCAAGCAGCAGAAATGCTTTTTTCAAAAATACCCACGCTCCTTTAAAATTCCGGTCAAAGCCCTGCGGCAGCGGCCGCCGTATGCGCGGCGACCGCCTGTTTCTTCGTGTTACCGTCCCGCTCAGCGGATCGCTGCGACGATGTCCTCGCGCATGCGCACCGCTTCCGCACGCGCAGCTTCTTTATAATCCTCACCGTTTTTGCCGGTCTTTTGCCACGCGCACATGATGCCGCGCGAGGAGTTGACAATGGCACCCAGACCGTCATCATTGAAAGCGTTTGCAATGTCCTTGGCCTGCGCGCCCTGTGCGCCGTAGCCCGGAACAAGGAAGTATGACTTGGGCAGCAGGTCGCGGATGATCTTCTGCTCCTCGGGATAGGTTGCGCCCACAACCGCGCCGACCTGATTGTAGCCGCTCGGTGTGTCCAGCCCCTCGCCCCACTGCGCCATTCTCTCCGCGACGCGCGCGTAAAGCGGCTTGCCCTCCATGTCGCGGTTCTGGAACTCGCCGGAGGACGGGTTGGAGGTCTTCACGAGCACGAAAATGCTCTTTTCCCGCGTGCGGCACTCCTGAAGGAAGGGCTCGATGCCGTCCGTTCCCAGATAGGCGTTGACCGTCGCGCTGTCCGCACCGTAGGGCGCGATTTCGGTGTCGCCCACGCGTGTCTTGCCGATATAGGCCTGCGCATAGGCGGATGCCGTCGCGCCGATGTCGTTGCGCTTGATGTCCGCGATGACGTACAGGCCGTGCGCATGCGCATAATCGATTGTCTCCTTGAGCGCCATTGCGCCATAAGAGCCGAGCAGCTCATAGTAGGCCGACTGCGGCTTGACCGCGGGCACAACCTCGGCCAGCGCGTCAATCAGTCCGCAGTTGAACTCCACAACGCTCTCCGCCGCCGCGCGCAGTGTTTCACCGTGCAGCATGAGATGACGGCGCACGATATACTCCGGAATGTACTCCAGGCGCGCGTCCAGTCCCGCGACTGTCGGGTTGCCCTTGTAACGAATCATTTCCACCAAAGTATTGATCGACATAATGAAACTCCTTCCCGCCTTGCGGCTGTGTACGTGGTTTATTCCTGCAAAATCACAACGCCGTCGACCCCGTCGACCTCGCGCACCATGACGCGCACGCGCTCGGATTGGGCGGTGGGCAGGTTTTTTCCGATATAATCCGGCCGAAAGGGCAGCTCGCGATGTCCGCGGTCGACGAGCACGGCAAGCTGGATGCGCGCCGCGCGCCCCAGATGGCCGACCGCCTCAATTGCGGCGCGCACCGTGCGCCCGGTATACAGCACGTCGTCCACCAGGATGACCGTGCGCCCGTCGATGCGCGCGGCGGTTTCCAGCTCCGGAAACACGCGATGGTCGGACGGAATATCGTCCCGCAGGGAGGACACGTCCAGCGCGGATGTTTCGATCGGCTCTCCGCGGCTTTGGCTCAGCTTTTCCGCGAGCCGCCGGGCGAGGAACGCGCCCCGGGTACGGATGCCGATGAGCAGCAGATCCTCCCCGTGGTTCTTTTCGAGAATCTCAAACGAAATACGCGTCATCGCGCGGTTCATTGCGCCTTCGTCCATGATCTCGGCTTTTTTCTGCACATTCATCACTCCTTTTCGCTTGACGGCACAAAAAAAGCTCCCTACACCGATGGCAGGAAGCCGCAGATACAGAAAATCCTCCACCTATGGCGTGGTTTGTCTGTTTCGCTGTTTTCCGCCTTGGCGAACTCACGGGTTGCGCATTAAAGGCCGATCAAAAAAATTACATATCAATTTGTCTTTCGTCTATTATACTCTATGCTGCGCCATTTGTAAATAAAACATTCCGATAAAATCAGCATATGTTTGGTTGCCGATTTTCGGCGCTTTTGCACGCGTGCGGCGGCGCATCCAGAAAACGGCGCGCAAGAAAACGCATCGGGCGGACAAACTAGCCTCGGCGGCGTTTTTAAGATAGAAACTTCACACGACAAAAGAAAGGTGGTCACTTGTATGCGAGTAGGTTCTGTTCTGACAGGAATTGCGGCAGGCGTTGCGGCAGGTGCGATCGCATCCGCGATGGCAGCCGGCGCAATGCAAAACCCGCGTGTGCGGCGCGCGGTCAAGTCCTCGGCACGAAAGGCGGAGCATCTGGCGCACGGCGTTTCACACAGCATCGGCAATATGATGGGCTAAGGCGCAAAGGGCACAGGGCATCTCCTGTGCCCTTTTGCTGCAGATACCGCGCCTTGTACGAAACAGCGAAATATGCTATAATGTTGCCATCAAACAATACATACGGAGAAAAGAGGTCTTGTTTTGCTGTGGGAACTGTTCAGCATCTTCGCCCGTGTCGGCGTGTGTACCTTCGGCGGCGGCTATGCCATGCTGCCGCTTTTGCAGCGCGAGCTGGTCGACGCGCGCGGGTGGGCGACTGAAAGCGAGCTGATGGATTATTACGCGATCGGCCAGTGCACGCCGGGCGTCATCGCGGTCAACACCGCGACCTTCATCGGCTACAAAAAAGCGGGCGTGCGCGGCACAATTGCGGCGACAGCAGGTATGGTCTTTCCCTCGCTTGTCATTATCACCATCATCGCCTCCTTCGTGCAGCAGTTTGCGCATCTGGAAGCGGTGCAGCACGCATTTGCAGGGGTGCGTATCGCGGTATGCGCGCTCGTGCTGCTCTCGGTCTATAAAATTGCAAGGCAGGGTGTGGTCGACGTGCTGACCGGCATCATTTTGCTCGCGGTGTTCCTGGCCGTGGTCGTTCTCGGCGTTTCGCCGGTCCTGATGATCGCGCTCGCCGGTGCGGTCGGCATCGCGGCCGGCGTGATTCGGGGGAAACGGTCATGATTTTTTTACAGCTTTTCTGGGAATTTTTCAAAACAGGTCTGTTCGCGGTCGGCGGCGGACTGGCAACGCTGCCTTTCCTCAAGGAGATTGCGCTCAAATATCCGTGGTTCACACCTGCCGATCTGATGAACATGATTGCGGTATCCGAATCAACCCCCGGGCCGATCGGTGTCAACGCCGCAACCTATGCGGGCTTTCAGGCGGCAGGGCTGCCGGGCGCGCTCATGGCGACCTTTGCGCTCGTGCTGCCCTCTGTCGTCATCATCATCCTGATTTCCCGCGCGCTTACACGCTTTCGCGACTCCAAGCTTGTGCAGGATGCCTTTTACGGCCTGCGTCCCGCGTCTGCCGGCCTGATTTTAGGGGCCATGGCCTCGGTCTTTGCTGCGTCGCTGCTCCACCCCGAGCTGTGGAGCGGTCTGTCCAGTCTGGGCGCGGTGCTCAACCTGCCCGCCATCCTTGTATTCGCCGGCTTTATGGTCGCAATTATATTGCTGCCCAAGCTGCATCCAATTGTCTTCATCGCGCTGGGTGCGGTCATCGGCATCGTGCTGAAATTTTAGACGCGGATACTTTTTGTGCGGCAGCCGGCTCAGCGTGTGCGGCTGCCGCCCTCGTATCCCAGAATCATCGTGCCCGGGCCGCCGTGCGCGCCGAGCACCGTGCCGAGCATGCGGATTTCCGCGTGCATGCCGTGCTTTTCCGCGATGTAGTCGCGCAGCAGCTCCGCATCCGCGAGGCAGTCGCCGTGGGCAATCCATACGGTCTGTGTCGGATCGGACACCTCGCGGCGCATGGTGTCCGCAATATATTGCAGCGTCGCGACGCGTCCGCGCACCTTGGTGTGCACGCCGAGCTTGCCTTCTTCATTGATATAGAGCACGGGCTTGATGCCGACAAGCGAGCCGACAATCGCGCTTGAGCGCGACAGCCGTCCGCCGCGGTACAAATGCTTGAGATCGTCCGGCGTGACGAAAATATTGATGTGCGCACGCGCATTTTCGAGCTTGAGTGCCGCCTCGTCCACGCTCTCGCCTGCGTCGCGCAGCGCAATCGCCCGATCGACCAGAATGTGCATGCCGCCCGTTGCGGTCAGGGAGTCCACGCACACAATGCGGCGATCCGGAAACTCCGGCGCGACATCCTGCGCGGCGATCACACCGGCCTGAAAGCTGCCGGACAGACCGGAGGAAAAGCCGAGATAGAGCACATCCAGTCCGCGCTCCAGCGCTTCGCGGTACAGCTTGTGATAGGTTTCGACCGCGGTCTGCGAGGTCGTGCACATCTTACCCGCACGCAGCGCGTCGTAAAACTCCTTTCCGGAAAGCGACTGCCAGAAATCCTCTGTATAGGTCGCGCCGTCGAGCGTGTATTGCAGGGGTGCGTAGCCGACTTCGTTGTCGCGGTAATACGCGGCATCTTCGTCGATCGTGGAATTGGTGATCAGGGCAAACTGCTTCATTTGGGTGCTCCTAACGTCATTTTATTTGATCTCGCGCAGCGGCTGCGTTGTGCCGCTGAGCGGCTCTGCACCGTGCTGTGTGATAAGATAAGTGTTCTCCGTGCCGACCGTTCCGATTCCGGCGAGCGCGATTTTCGGCTCAACGGCAAAGATCATGTTTTCGCGCAGCGGCTCGCGAAAGCCCCTTGCAAGCACAGGCGATTCATCGACAAACAGGCCGACCGAGTGGCCGAGGAAGCGTCCGCCGTTCATAAAGCCCTCGATGTAGCGCATATCGAACTTTTCCATCACGTCAAGATAAATGTCCTGCGGGATGGCGCCGGGCTGAAGGCGCGACACGATTTCGCTTTCCAGCGCGTGGCAATAGCCATAGGCCTCGCGGATGAGCTGCCCGTCGGGATCGGCGTCCAAATCGCCAAAGTAATATACGGTGGACTTGTCTGTATGGTAGCCGTCATATCCGCACGGGGTATCGAGGTACACCAGGCGTCCGCGCGTGAGATACCGCGTGGCGGAGCCGATGGACTGCACCGCAATGCAGGTGCCATCCGTGCCGCCCGGCCCGTCGAATGCCGCGGTGACAAGCGCGGATTTTCCAAAGGATACGTAGCCCACGACATCCTCGCCAAGCGGCTGGTTGAAGCGTGCGATGCCATGTCCGCCGCGCAGCAGCATCGCCTTGAACAGATCCGCGGCCAGCCCTGCTTCGCTGATGCCCTCTTGCAGCAGCGTCGGCGCGATTTCTTCGAGCACCTCGGCGTGAATACGGCCCGCCTTGCGGATGCAGTCGATTTCGTAAGCGCTTTTCAGCGCGCGCAGGTTGTCCATCACGCCGTTTAGGCTGCGCGTCTGCGCGATCGGCAGATATTTGCGCAGCATTTCGATCCAGTCGAGCGAGGCGAAGCGCGTTTCGACGTAGGCCGTATCGGGCAAATCGGTATAATATTCCCCGAGCGTGCGAAAGCTCTTCATGGGGCGGATATCGTCAAACAGCGACTCGTTGCGCGCGCGTATCATGCTGCGGCGCACCCAGAGGATTGCCTCGTCCGGCCGGATGACGAGCACACCGTCCTGCATCGTTCCCGTCATATAGTACATGTTGATTTTGTGGTGTATGAGTGCAAGCGACCAGTCCGGGTCGAGCGCGGTCATCGCGCGGCGAAACGCAGCGAGGCGCGCCTCCAGCTCGGATTTCGGAACGCGGCGCAATTCCTGTGTCATCGTAATGTGTGCCCCTTTCGGATATAAACTCTCGCTTACAGTATAGCACACTTCGCCTAAACAGCAAGCAAAATCATGCAAATCTCCTATGAAAACCGCATAAATAACCGCCGTCGATCGGTAAATACCGCTGCATCCGCGCGCGAAAAAGCAACGCGCCGTCCGGCTGTTGCCCTCCCCCACACGCTGCATAGCAGGGTGCGTTTCACCTCCTGCCCGAGCGGACATACATTGACATTTTCCGCACGGCGCGGTATATTGATACAAAGAAAATCTATGTACATGCGGCACATATGTTAGGAGGCAGAATGTGAGAATCCCCAAAAAAATTGGCGACATCCTGCGCGATCGTCTGTTTATCGGCGGCGTGCTGCTATTGGTGCAACTCATTCTAATGATCGTGCTCATCAACACACTGAGCGGTCGCTGGTCGCCGATTTATCAGTCCTTCATCTTCCTGAGCGTGATTATGGTCATCTGGCTTGTGCGCAAGCACGATAATCCCGCCTATAAAATTGCCTGGATCATCGTTATTCTGCTCTTTCCGTTATTTGGCGGCATCTTTTATTTATTCTGGGGCAATACCCCCTTCAATCGCGCGCGCAAAATGCACCGCATGGAGCCGCTGCACGCAGAGAGCTTCCTTGACGCGCGGGTCGAACCCATCACCGCGCAGGCGGATGAAGTGCTGCCGCGCCATGCGCGCCATATCCGCTATATCGCGAACGCTTGCACCGCGCCGCTGTGGTGCAACACCCAATCGGAGTTTTTTTCAAGCGGCGAGGCCAAGTTTCACTCCATGAAAATTGAGCTGGAAAAAGCCGAGCGTTTCATCTTCCTTGAATATTTTATCATCGAAGAGGGAGAAATGTGGAACACGATTCTGGACATCCTTGTGCGCAAAGCGCAGCAGGGCGTCGATGTGCGCGTGCTTTATGATGATGCGGGCAGCATTTCCAAACTGCCGCTCAAATATGACACCTATCTCAAGTCGCTCGGTTTGCGCGTTGTGCGCTTCAATCCCTTCATTCCCACGCTCAACACCTATCTGAACAACCGCGATCACCGCAAAATTTGTGTGATTGATGGCAACGTCGGCTATATGGGCGGCATCAACCTTGCAGATGAGTACATCAACAGGGTGGTGCGCTTCGGCTACTGGAAGGATACCGCAGTGCTGCTGCGCGGCGGCGCAGTCGCCAATATGACCGCGATGTTTTTACAGCTTTGGAACTTCACTGCGGACGAGCACGACATTTCGCTTGCGCCCTATTTGCCCACGCTGCACGCGGAATCCGACGGCTATGTGCAGCCCTTCGGGGACAGCCCGCTCGATGAAGAAAACGCAGGCGAAACCGCATACATGCAAATCATCAACAATGCCCAGCGCTATGTGTATATCACCACGCCCTATCTTGCAATCGACAACGAGATGATGACCGCGCTGTGCACCGCTGCGAAGAGCGGCATCGATGTGCGCATCATCACCCCGGGCATTCCCGACAAGCCCGCCGTCTATTCTGTCACGCGCTCGTATTATCAGCAGCTTCTCGAAGCCGGCGTGCGCATCTACGAATACCGTCCGGGCTTTGTACACGCAAAGATGCTCGTTTCCGATGATGAGGTTGCGGTTGTCGGCACGATCAATATGGACTTTCGCAGCTTTTTCCTGCATTTTGAATGCGGCGTGGTCTTTTATGAGGGCACGATGCCCTCCAAGGTCTACACCGATATTGCGCGCATGTTTGACGAATCGCGTGAGGTCGATCTTGAGTGGTGCCGCCGCACACCATGGCCGATTTCCATCGCGTCCTCGGTTCTTCGTCTGTTCGCTCCCCTGCTTTAAATGCGAAAAGCCCCGACTATTGTCGGGGCTTTTCGCCGTGTTCCATGAAATAATAAGCCGGTGCAGCTCCGGTTTATGCCCATTCGGGCAGAGCCAGATCGAGATCGGTCAGGTATTTGCGCGCATAGAAGCGCAGCTGCTCCTGGAAGTGCGGTGTGTTTTTGAGCGCGCTTTTGGTGTAGCCATGCGTGTCAAAGGTCTTTGCGCCCTCGGAAAGCTGAATGGTATAGATTGCAATATTCGAGCAATGATCGCCGATCTTTTCAAGATCGTGGATGATTTCGAGGAAGGTGATGCCGTTGATGACCGTGCACGAGCCTTCGTTCAAGCGCTCGATGTGCCGATTCGTCAGCTTATCCTTGAGGAAGTCCACGACTTCTTCAATCGGCTCCACGCTGCGTGCAATCGATGCCGAACGTGTCGTGTAGCTTTCCACCGTCAGGTCGATCAGCTCGCCGACCGCGTCGCACATGACGCGCAGCTCGCGGGTCGCGTTTTCGGTGAAGTGATTGCCTGCTTCACGAAATTCGGTATAGCTGTCCATGATATTCTGCGCATAGTCCCCGATTTTTTCAAAATCACTCAGCGCGTGCATCATTTCTGCGTGCAAATGGCGTCCGCCCTCCGGCAGATTGCCCTGCATGCTGACGAGGTACTTGCCGATCTCGACCTCTGCGCGGTCCAGAAACGCTTCAACTTCCTTAAATTTCTTCTGATCCGCCTCAACTCCCGTGAAAATCTGCTCGGTTGCAAGCAGAAAGTTTGCTTTGGCCGCATCGCCCATTTCGCTGATGCACTTTTGACTCTGTTCAAACGCAAGCGCGGGTGTGGCGAGAAAGCGCGGATCGAGCTTTGCCAGCGGATCGGGTTTTTCCTCGTCCGCTTTGACCGTATGCTCCGCCAGCCAGACGAGAACCTTGGAAATCGGCAGGAAAATCAGCGTAACAATGACATTAAACATCGTGTGTAAGTTCGCGATGCCGCCCTTATCGATGGCGTTATCCCAAAAAGTGAAGCCGATAATCCCATTCAGCCCGTAAACCGCAACCAAAAAGATGATCGAGCCGAGCAGGTTGAAGTAGAAATGCACCATCGCGGTGCGGCGCGCATTTTTGCTGCCGCCGACCGAGGACAGGAACGCTGTGATGCAGGTGCCGATATTCTGGCCGAGAATAATCGGGATTGCAGCAGCATAGGTGATGGCGCCCGTTGTCGACAGCGCCTGCAGAATGCCGACCGAAGCCGAGGACGACTGAATAATCGCGGTAACCAGTGTGCCAACGAGCACGCCGAGCACCGGATTGGAGATCGCCGCGAAAAGCTGGGAGAACTGCGGCAGCTCGGCCAGCGGCGCTACGGCGGATTCCATTGTCGCCATGCCGATGAACAGAATGCCGAAGCCGACCAAAATATCCGCAACATCGCGCGTGCGTTTTTTCTTCGCCAGCATCATGACAATAATGCCTGCCAGCACGGCGATGTACGCGAGGTTCCGCGGCTTGAGCAGCTGCATGATGAGACTTTCACCCAGCGCGCCGGTCGAATCCAAACGCAGAATCTGCGCCGTGACCGTCGTGCCGATGTTCGCGCCCAGAATGACGCCGACCGATTGGCGCAGCGTCATGATGCCTGCGTTGACAAAGCCGACAACCATGACCGTGGTCGCGGAAGACGACTGGATGACCGCGGTAACCGCAAGGCCCATCAGAAGTCCGGATACCACGTTTCCCGTCATTTTTTCCAGTGTCTTTTCCAGCTTGGCGCCTGCTGCGCGCTCGAGCCCGCTTCCCATCGTGGTCATGCCATAGATGAAAAGCGCGAGGCCACCCGCCAGGTACAAAAGCGACATAATATCAATGCCCATATTTTCTTTTCCTCCCGTTAAGACCGCTTAACGTTTTCTTCACTTCTTGCTTACATACACTTTCAGTATAACCGTTTAAAAAGTGTGATGTCAACAGCATTTCAAAATAAAATGCCGTTTTCTTTCGTTATTTGTATGAAAACGTTTGCGTAGCATCCCTTATTTTCCCTTTCATCGCTTTGGGCGTTTTGCATATATTCCATGTAAAGCATTAGTGCATTTCATATAATCCGTGCCTTGCTTTTTCGGCAAAACTCGCGTATGATAAAAGCATACCAAATGAGCACCTCATCCGCGGGCAGCCGCGGTCTACATTTTTTCTCATCTCCCAATTCTCTCTTATTCTTCCTGCACCGGACGCTGTTCTTCCCGAACAGCGTCTATTTTTTTACAGATATTTCACAACTATTTCGTTTTCTTTTGCCATTCTTCCTGCTATACTGTGTATCATAAGCGTTTTTCGTTTATTGGAGGAGGTTACGATCATGGTTTCGATTGATGAAGCGCACGTTTTGCTCGATGAGCTTGCGCAGGAGCTGCCTGCGGAGTTTTGGCAGGAGCTCAACGGCGGCGTTTCTCTGCTGCCCGACCGCAAGCGCAGTCCGGTCGCGCAGGGTGACGATTTATATGTGCTCGGAGAATACCGCATCGACAGTATGCTTGGCCGCTATATCAATATCTATTACGGATCATTCGAGCGTATGTATGGCGATTGCTCGCTGCGCGCCATGAAGCGGCATTTGCGCGAGGTGCTGTTCCACGAGTTCACCCACCACGTTGAATCCCTCGCGGGTGAACGCGGCTTGGAAATCAAGGATGAAGAGCAGATTCGCGCCTATCTGAACAGCCATGCGCAGGAGGCGGATGACAAGGATTGCAATTAGTCCGTGCCACAAAAAACGGCAGACAGGAACCGAATCCTGTCTGCCGTTTTTTTATCTTTTGAGGAGATGCAAAGATTGAAAGAATCAATAGGACATAATCGCCTGCACCGCGCGCGCCGTTGTGGTCTCGGGCATCAGCTCAAAGCCGAGCGCGCCCGTATAGCCGTTATCCTCGAGGCACGCAAACACCTTGTGGTAGTTGATTTCGCCCGTGCCCGGCTCGTGACGGCCGGGAGCGTCCGCGACGTGAACGTGCCCGAACTGGTCTGCGTATGCCGCGATGGTGTCGCACAGGCTGCCCTCGTTGAGCTGCATGTGATAGGCATCGTACAGCACCTTGAGCTTCGGACAGCCGATCAAGCGCGTCATCTCCGCCGCCATTTGCGTGTGCGCGAGGAAGTTTCCGACGTGGTCGGTCGTGATGTTGAGCGGCTCAAGGTTCATCGCGATGCCGCTTTCCTCAGCGATCTTGGCGCATTCGAGCAGCATATCATACATCGAGCACAGCTTGACCGTGTCAGACAGATCGTGATAGTGGTTGACGACCACGCCGCCGTCGCCCAGTGCATTCGAATGGATGGTAACGCTGCGTGCGCCCACCTTGCGCGCGGCCTCAACCGAGCGGCGCAGAAAAGCGAGATACGCTTCCTTATGGGTCGGGTCGATGAGCGAATAGTCCGCATCGCCGTTAAAGCCCGAAATGCCGATGCCCGCACTCTCCGCCGCGGCCTTGACCGCGTCCAGATCCTTGTCCGTCCAGCTCCAGAACTCTACAAAGTCGAACCCGTCATCCGCTGCCGCCTGAAAGCGGTCGAGGAAGGGCAGCTCGGCATACATCGGCTCGATGCATGCGGATTTTTTGAGTGTTGTCATAACTTTTCTCCTTTTATAGAGGGGAACCGATTGGGTATCGGCCCCCGTTTCATCGTTTTCCTGTATGATTAAATATCCTTGCCCGCTTGGAAATCTTCAACATTTTCCTTGGTCACAAGCGCGGCCTTGGTCTTGGTGTGTGCTTCAAGCGTTTTGCCGTCCAGCACGTCCAGGCATGCCTGAATCGCGGCTTCCGCCTGCAGGTTCGGATACTGTGCGACCGAGCCGGTCAGTGTGCCCGCCTTGATTGCGGCGATATCGTCCGAGGACGCATCGAAATCAAAGACCTGCACCTTGCCCGCAAAGCCGGACTGCTCGATCGCCTGGATTGCACCCTGTCCCATCTCTGCATTGATTGCCCAAACCGTGTTGACTTCCGGGTTGGAGGACAGCACGTTCTGCATGACGTTGAACGCTTCGTTGCGATCGCACTTGGCGGTCTGCGATGCAACGACCGTGAACGACTCGCACAGATCCTTGAATCCGTTCAGGCGGTCGGCATGGGATGCGACACCCGAAATACCCTCCAAATAGAGGATTTTGCCGTCGCTGATGCTCTCCGAAGCATACTTGCCCGCGAGCGAAGCGGCCTCGTACTGGTCGATGCCGACATAGGTTTCGACGTGCGCGTTCTCGGCATCGAGTGCCGCCTGATCCATGGTATCATTGACCAGAATGACCGGAATATTGGCGGCATTCGCCTTTGCGACTGCCGGCGCGAGGCTCTTGGAGTCGGCCGCGGACAGGATGATTGCATCATAGCCCTTGACGATTGCGTTCTCTACGAACTGCACCTGCTTTTCGACATCGGTCTCCTTTTCCGGAGCCTGGAAGTCTACCTGTACACCCTTTTGCTCGGCGTAGCTCATCGCGCCCTTTTCCATATTGGTCCAGAACTCATCGGTCTTGGCCTTGACGACGTACGCGATTTTGATTTTATCGCCGCTTTTTCCGGCATCGGCGCCGGCAGTGCCGTCGGTGCTCGTGCCGCCGCAGGCGGCAAGTGTCAGAAGGGAGGCAGCGGTCAGCAGACCGGCGATGATTCTTGTCGTTTTCATAAAAGTGCTCCTCTCATGTTTGCGGTTCTCTTCTTCAGTGGTTGCGGTTTTCCATACTTTATTTCTTTGCGGCTTTCATACGCAGTGCGTCCGCGAGGACGGCGAGCAGAATCACGATGCCGATGACGAGTTTCTGAAGGTTCGAGGATACGTTGAGCAGATTCAGTCCGTTTCGGATGACGATCATGATGATTGCGCCAACGAGTGTGCCCCACACCGAACCGGAGCCGCCGAGCAGCGAGGTGCCGCCGATGACGCACGAGGCAATCGCGTCCATCTCATAATCCAGACCCGCGGTTGATTGCGCGGAGTTGAGCTTTGCCACAAGGATGACCGATGCAACCGCCGCAAACAGGCCGCTCAGCGTGTATGCAATCGTCTTGTACTTGTTGACATTGATGCCGGACAGGCGTGTCGCCTCTTCGTTGCCGCCGATTGAATAGATGTAGCGGCCGATCTTGCGGTATTTCATCACATAGAACATGATGGCATACAGCGCGACCATGAAGATGATCTGCACGGGGAGCTGTGTGCCCGGAATGTTCGCTTTGCCGATCCAGCGGAAGCCGTCGGAGTAGCCTGTGATGGTCTGCCCGTCTGCGAGCGTGAGTGCCGCGCCGCGTGCCATGGACATCATGGCGAGTGTTGCAATCATGGGCTGGAGCTTGAATTTCGAAATCATGATGCCGTTGAACGTGCCGCACGCGGCGCCGATCAGCAGCGCAGCCGCAACACCCAGCACCGGGCTCATGCCGCCCTCGACGATGATTTTTCCCATGACAATGCCGGTGACCGCGACGACCGAGCCGACCGAAATATCAATGCCGCCCGTAAAAATAACGACGTTGACACCCAGCGCAAGCACCGCGACAACCGTGACCTGCTGTAAAATATTGATGAAGTTGCCGAGCGAATGGAACGCGGGCTCGACGATTGAAATAACCACGCACAGCACGACCAGCACAATCAGGGAGGACATGCCGGAAAGGTCGATTTTTTTACTTTTCATTTGCACTTTCCTCACTTTACATTGTTTTTTGCGCCGGTCGCATAACCGACGATCTGTTCCTGCGTCACTTGCTTCATGTCCGCGCCCTCAACCAAACCGGTCATCCTTCCCTCGTGCATGACGTAAATGCGATCGGACACGCCCAGACATTCCGCCATTTCCGAGGTCACCATGATGACCGCCTTGCCCTTTTCCTTCAGCTCGTTCATGATTTTGTAGATTTCCGCCTTTGCACCGACATCGATGCCGCGGGTCGGCTCGTCGAAAATGACGATGTCCGCATCGGCATTGAGCCACTTGCAAATGACGACCTTCTGCTGGTTGCCGCCCGACAGATTTTTTGCCTTCTGCCGGAGCGAGGGTGTTTTGACGTTCATCGACTGCGCCAGACGCTGGTTGTTCGCCGTCTCCTTGGCGCTGCTAAAGCCAAACGGCGTCATTGCATTCGAAAGATTGGCAAGGGAGATGTTCTGATTTAAGTCAAAGTTCAGAATGAGGCCCTGGTTTTTACGGTCCTCTGTCAGCAGTGCAAGCCCCAGCTTTTTCGCCTGCTCGCACGATGTAATTTTAACCGGTTGGCCCTGCACGCGGACTTCGCCGCTGTCATAGGGATCCGCGCCGAAAATCGCACGCATGGTCTCGGTGCGCCCCGCGCCCATCAGCCCGTAAAAGCCTGTGATTTCTCCGGCGCGCGCATAGAACGATACGTTTTTGATTCGGTCGCCCTGATTGAGATCCGTGACCTCCAGCAGCTTTTCGCCCGGCGTGACCTCGACCTTGGGGTAGTAATCGGTCAGCTCGCGGCCGACCATCATGGCGACCATTTGATCAATCGTGATGTCCTTGATGTACACGGTGTCTATGTACTTTCCGTCTCGGAAAATGGTCAGACGGTCGCCGATTTTCATAATCTCCTCCAGCCGGTGGGAGATATACACGATTGCAACACCTTCGCTTTTGAGCTTTTCAATGATTGCAAACAGCGCATCGACCTCTTTTTCGGTCAGCGCGGAGGTCGGTTCGTCCATGATGATGATATCGCAGCGGAACGACAGCGCCTTGGCGATTTCGACCATTTGCATCTGTCCGACGGACAGTGTCGCGACCATGGCCTTTTCGGAAATATCCGAATTGATGGAATCGAGCAGTGCGCGTGCATCCGCGTTCATCTTTTTCCAGTCGACCGCACCGCTTCTTGTGGTGGGCTGCCGTCCGAGGAACATGTTTTCCGCGACCGTCAGATTTTTCAGCAGGTTCATCTCCTGAAAAATGATGCTGACCCCGCGTGCGCGCTGTTCGTCTACGCTGCGTGAAACGATCGGCTCGCCCTTGTAAACGATTGTGCCCTCGTAATCGGTGTTGACGCCTGCAAGCACCTTCATAATGGTGGATTTTCCTGCGCCGTTTTCACCAAGCAGCACATGCACCTCACCCGCCTTCGCGTCAAAATGCACGTCGTCCAGTGCAAGCACACCGGGAAACTGCACGGTGATATGATCCATTTGAACGATGTATTCTTCGCTCACTGCTGATTCACCTCGCTTTATATGTTGGAAAGTTCTGTTCTCTTGTCGCGCACACCGCGCCCCCGCGCCCTGCGGCGCGGAGCTTGGTGTACAAAGGAAAGAGAAAGAGAAGATTTGTGCAAATGTTACTCAATTTCAGAAATCTTGACCGGGCGACCCTCGCGTAGGCTCTTTGTCGCGGCGGCTGCCATGAGCACGGGATACAGTCCGTCCATTCCCGTAACCGGCGGCTCCTGATTATTCGCAATCGACTCGGCAAATGCCTGCATCTCGCTGACAAACGCGCCGGTGTAGCGATCCCACATAACCTTATAAGCCGTGCCGTAGGTCGTGCCCTCGGCGGTGGACAGGACTGCGGTGTTCGGAATGTCATTCTCATTCTGCGCGCAGCCCTCGGAGCCGAACACCTCGACGCGCTGGTCATAGCCGTAGACCGCCTTGCGCGAATTGTCGATGACGCCGATTGCGCCGTTTGCAAACTTGAGCGTTACGAGCGCGGTATCCACGTCGCCCGCTTCCCCGATGCCGGGATCGACCAGCACCGCGCCGATTGCGTGGACCTCGGTCACCTCGCTGCCCGCGAGGAAACGCGCCATGTCGAAGTCGTGAATCATCATGTCGTAGAAAATACCGCCGGACACCTTGACATAGGACACCGGGGGCGGCTCCGGATCGCGGGAGGAAATCTTGATGATGTTCACCTCGCCGACCTTGCCGCCGCGCACCAGATCATAGACCGCACGGTGGTTGTGGTCGAAGCGGCGGCAGAATCCGATTTGCAGCTTGACGCCTGCGTCCCGCGCCGCGTCAATCGCTTCATGCACCTTCGCCAGATCGTAAGCGATCGGCTTCTCGCAGAAAATGTGCTTGCCCGCGTGCGCCGCTTCGATGATGTACTGCGCGTGCGTGTCGGTGGAAGAGCAGATCAGCACCGCTTCGATTTCCGGATCGTTCAGGATGTCGTTTGCATCCTTCGTCGTGTGCGCGATGCCGTAGCGGCGCGCGAATGCTTCGGTTTCCTCGTTCATAAACGGATCCGCGATGGTCTTGATCGTCATCTCGGGTACGAACATCGAAATATTCTTTGCATGCACCTTGCCGATGCGTCCTGCGCCGATAATACCAACCTTCATAATGGGCCTCCTCTTATCTTGTTGTCTTTTGGGTTTCTCTTTCAGTGATGTTATCTTACCAAATCTTGCGCTCACATCAAACGTGGCTTTGTTTTGCTTTTTGGGTTGGTTTTTTGGGACACAGGAGGGATTCTGGTATCATCTCGCAAAGCGGCATAAAAAAACACATCTTGCCGCGCACAAGGTGTGTTTTCTTTGGATGTCTATGCCTGTGTTTTCCGAAAATCCGCAGGGCGCAGTCCGGTCTCTTTCTTAAACTGCTTGCAAAAGTGGCGGTAATCCACAAATCCGGCATGCTCTGCAATGTCCTTGATGGGCGCGGTGGTTTCGCGCAGACGGCGCTTGACCTCGTCCATGCGGCAGGAGAGCAGATAATCCGAAAAATTGATGCCGGTGTCGCGCTTAAATACAAAGCTCAGGTAGGTGGCATTCAGCCCGACGACCTCCGCCACCTGGGCAAGCGACAGCGGCTCGGCAAAATGGGTGCGCAGATAGGCCGCCGCCTGTGCGACCGCAGGGTTCGTCGCTTGCAGTGCGCTGCGCCGCGCGCGCTCGGCAAAGATGCGCACATACGTCTCCTGCCGTGCGCGGCAATCCGCAAAGCGGCGCGGCGGATCGGTCTGCGGCAGGGCCGCCGCCTCGTCGAGGTGCGCAATCCATGCGCGCACGCGTGCGGGCGCGACGTGCATCTGCTGCATATCCGCCAGCGCGCGGCCGAATACCTCGGCAAAGCGCGTTTCATCGCAAGCCGGAAGCCGCGCGAGATCGAGTGCCGCGTCCGCCGTCACCGGCAGCGCATCGGCCAGCGCCGGCAGCTCCCCATGGCGGCAGAGCCCTGTTTGGTAGAAGCCGTGCTGCCACGCCGTATCCGCTTGCCGCAGCGCATGGGTCAGGCCGCCGTCTCCGCTGCACACCGCACTGACCGCAACCGTGTCCGCGGTCAGCGTGCGCACACACTCATCGAGCGCCTCCCGCTGCGCCTGCGCGGAAGCCAGTCCGGTCAAATCGACGAGCAGCGTCACGCCGTCCTCCTCCTCGATGCAGTGCACGTTGTCGTGCGCCTTCGCGCGCGCGGCGCGAACCACCGCACACTGATACAGCGGCAGCGCAATCCCGCTTTGCTCGGTTTTCGCGTGCTGCTCGTCATATGGCAGCGGCGCGCGGCGCAGCGTGTCAAGCAGCTCGCACAGCACGGTGCGGCTGCCCCGCTCCGCGAGCGCGTGCAGCCGGTCGCGGTCGCGCTGCTCCCCTTTGGCCTTTTCCGCGTCCGCGCACAGCGTCGCAAGCAGCTTGCGCAAGCCGTCCGCATCCAGGGTGTTTTTGAGCACATATTCGTCCGCACCTAGCCGCATCGCCTCTTTGACGTAGTCAAACTCGTCGTGACAACTGAGCACCGCAATATGCGCGGTCGACCCGCGCGCGCGCAGCGCACGAATCAGCCCGATTCCGTCAAGCACGGGCATGCTGATATCGGTCAGAATAATATCGGGCTGGGTTTCCTCGATGCACTCAAGCGCCTGTTTGCCGTTTGCCGCATCACCGACGAGCACGCAGCCCGCGCTGTCCCAGTCGATGAGCTGCCGCAAATACAGCCGCGCGAGATTGTCGTCATCGACCAGAAGTACCTTCATCATATTGTCCCTCCGTCCGTGCGCTGCGCGCCTCAATCACCGTCTCCACCGTGTCCGCCGTCACAAGCGTGCCGCTGATGTATACCTTGTCCTGCACCGGATCGCCGCGCAGCCGCGCGACCGTGTGCGCAATCGCCTGATAGCCGCATTCATAGCCGTCTTGTGTCACGAGCGCGTCGAGCATGCCCTGCCGCAGCGCATCAAGCGCGTCGTCCTGCGTGTCCACGGCGACCACATAGGGTTTTTTTGCGTACTCCTCCGCGCGCATCTGTTCGAGCGCGCCCAAGGCCATAACCGCGTTTGTACAAAAAATCCCATCGGTCGCAGAGCTGCTGCGCATGATTTGCGCGGTCGCTTCCATCGCCAGGCGGAAGTCGCTGTCTGCGTGGTAGATGCCGCCCAGCTTCATGCGCGGGTATGCGGTCAGCGATGCGCGAAATCCCTCGATGCGGTCGGCATGGGAGGACTGCTGCCGCGTTCCTGCGATCACAGCGACTCTGCCGCTGCCGCCAAGCCGCTGCGCGAGCCGCTCCGCTGCCAGCCGCCCCAGCCGCTCGTTGTCCGCACCGATATACGGCAGCTGCACATCGGCCGATGCGGTGTCGATATTGAGCAGCGGCACGCCGTTTTCCTGCGCCAGGTCCGCAAGCGGCGCACAGTGATCCGAATCGCACGGGGCAAACAAAATGGCATCCGGCTTACGCGCAACCAAATCGCGAAACATTTGCTGCTGCTCCTCCACCGCATCCTCGCGCGCGGGATACAGCAGCACCACATTGACGTTATAAGCACGCGCAGCGTCACGCAGTCCGGAGCGCATATCCATCCAGTGCGCGCTTTCCATGCCCTTGAGCAGCACACCGATCGTGTACTCCGTACTCTGCTCCATGTGCACCGGCGCAGACGGGCCTGCGCAGCCGGTCAGCGCGCACAGCATACACAGCGCACACAGCAGTCGTTTCATCCTGATTCCTCCCCTCAGATACGGTATTGCGCAGGATCGGTCGTCGCCGGCATGATAATGGTCGCTTTGGTGCCGTACTCCCCCGTCGTGTAGCGCAGCGATGCGCGCGTGCCGTAGTAAAGTGTGAGCCGCTCTATAATATTAGGCACGCCGATGCCGCTGAACCCGTCCCTGCGCGCGATTTCCCCCTTTTGCAGCGCGGCAAGCTGCTCCCCTGTCATGCCGTCCCCCGCATCCTGCACCGACAAAATCAGGGTATCGCCCGCACGCGCCGTCGCGATGGTGATGTCGCACTGTGCGCCGCCCGCGCTGCGCCCGTGCAGGATGGCATTTTCCACGAGCGGCTGCAGCAGCAGGCGCGGCACGCAGCACGGCTGTGCCTCCTCCGACAGATCATAGGTCACGCGCAGCGCATCCCCATAGCGAAACTGCTGCAGCGAAACATAATTTTTCACCATGCGCATTTCATCCTGCACCGTGATGAACGCACCGCTGCGCCGGATGCTCGCCTGCAGCAGCTCGATAAACGCCGTAAGCTGTTCGCCGACCTGCTCATTTCCCTGCAAAATCGCCGCATATTTGATGGAGTTGAGCGTATTGTACATGAAATGCGGCGTAATCTGATATTGCAGCGCCTCAAGCTTCGCCTCTTTTTTACCCATCTGCTCGTTGACCAAATCGTCAATCAGCTGCTCTACGCGGTCCACCATCTCGTTGAAGCCCTCCGCCAGCTGGCCGATTTCATCGCGCGTCGTAACCGATGCGCGCGCGGACAGGTCGCCCTCACTCACGCGCTGCATCGCCTGCTTCAGCCGGCGCACCGGCGCGTAGACCCGTTCGGACATGCGGTATGCGGGCAGCAGCATGATCAGCACGACCAGTCCGAAAAATCCGAAGATGAAGTTGCGCTGCCGCGTCAGCGAAGCCACGAGCGCGCGGCGATCGGTCACAACGACCAGCGTCAACCCTGTCATCGGCGCGCGCACCACGGCGATCAGCCGCCCGTCCTCATCGGAAAAAACACTCTTTCCCTGTACGGCTTGCAGCTGCTCCGGCCGCACGTCTGCCACCGCACTGAGCGGTCGGCCGATGGCGCGCCGCCCCGTTGCAGAGACCACAACCCCCTCGCCGTCCACCAGATAGTAGCTCTCCTGTCCGTCCGCGTCGATGCGGTCCAGATACTGATAAAACAGCCGCTGCTCGTCCAGATTTACGCTGATTACCGCGGCATCCGCCTCTCCGCCCAAGCGCATGCAGTAGCTGAGCATATAGCGCGGCGCGCGGCTGACCCCGTCATACACAAGCTGCGGCGCAAGTCCGCCGGTCACCGGCGCATCGGTCAGCCAGCGGACGCTGTGCGCATGCGTCACCCCAACCGCATGGTATTCCTCCGACGTGACGGTCTTACCGTACTGCGGCAGATACAGATACACATTTTGGAGATTTTCAACCTTTTGCCCGTTCTCACGCAGATAGGCCGAAAGCGTAAGCGCGTCCTCGACCTGCGTATCGCGGTATTCCTGCGCGGTGCGATGCAGCGTATCGTCGCAGCTCAGGGATACCGCCAGCGCATAGGCCTGACGCGCGTTTTCATCAATCGCGTGCACAGAAACCGTCATGGCATTCCACAGCGCGCGGCTGTAATTGGTTTCAATTTCTCCCCGCGACCAGTTGAAGTAGAGCAGCCCGATCGCAAAGGACGCGGCCGCCGTGATCCCCACGATGGCGTACAGCACCTTATATCGAAAGCTGATGTGCATGACCGTCCTCCTTTCCGCCGCCCGGCATTTGCAGTTGTTTCGCGCTTCGGTACGAATATACCATACCACCGCGGCGCGCTTTCTGTCAATCGCACCGCATCGCGGCAGAACACCCCTTTGCGCATTGCCGCAAAGGGGTGTTGTCGTCACAGATCCGAATTAGTTGAGGAAATCTTTCAGCTTCTTGGAGCGGCTGGGATGGCGCAGCTTGCGCAGTGCCTTGGCTTCAATCTGGCGAATGCGCTCGCGGGTGACGTTGAACTCCTTGCCGACCTCCTCAAGCGTGCGGGTGCGCCCGTCCTCGATGCCAAAGCGCAGACGCAGCACCTTTTCCTCGCGCGGGGTCAGTGTTTTGAGCACCTCGACAAGCTGCTCCTTGAGCAGCATAAAGGACGCAGCTTCCGCAGGCTCCGGCGCGTCATCATCCGGAATGAAGTCGCCGAGGTGGGAGTCCTCCTCCTCGCCGATCGGCGTCTCGAGCGATACCGGCTCCTGCGCGATCTTGAGGATATCGCGCACTTTCTCCACGGGGATGTTCATCTCCGCGGCGATCTCCTCGGCGCTCGGGTCGTGACCGAGCTCCTGCAGCAGCTG
>CAZOJP010000009.1:0-27365 GCA_964580155.1 uncultured Intestinibacillus sp.
GTCTGGCGACCGGCCTTGTCCACGAAATTTACCATCCCGGTTACATTGCAAAGCGCATGGAAATCGGCGCGGTTGTCGGCGCGGCACCCGCTGAGAACGTGCGCCGCGAGGTGCCCGATCCGGGCGATATTGTCATCCTGCTCGGCGGCCGCACGGGGCGCGACGGCTGCGGCGGCGCCACCGGCTCCTCCAAGAGCCACACCGCGCAGTCGCTTGAAACCTGCGGCGCGGAGGTCCAAAAGGGCAACCCGCCCGAGGAGCGCAAGATCCAGCGTCTGTTCCGCGACAGCGAGGTGACGCGCATGATCCGCCGCTGCAACGACTTCGGCGCGGGCGGCGTATCGGTTGCCATCGGCGAGCTTGCCGACGGACTGGACATCGACCTCGATCAGGTCCCCAAGAAATATGACGGCCTTGACGGCACCGAGCTTGCCATCTCGGAGTCGCAGGAGCGCATGGCGGTCGTCGTGTCCCCCGAGGATGCGGAGCGCTTCATCGAAAAAGCGCGCGGCGAAAACCTCGAGGCGGTCATCGTCGCCAAGGTGACGGACAAAAACCGTCTGCGCATGACGTGGAACGGCGCGACCATCGTGGACGTTTCGCGCGATTTCCTCAACACAAACGGCTGCGCCAAGCACGCGGATGCCATCGTGCCCAAGCTCGATGTGCCCTCCTTCCTGTGCGACCCCGCGGGCGACGGCCTGCGCGCGCAGCTGCTCAGCCACCTGTCCACGCTCGGCATCTGTCTGGAGCGCGGCCTTGTCGAGCGGTTTGACGGCTCGATCGGCGCGTCCTCGGTCTTCATGCCCTTCGGCGGCAAAAATCAGCTGACCCCGACGCAGGTCATGGCGGCGACCATGCCCGCCCTCGGCGCACAGTGCGCGACCGCGTCCGTCATGGCATACGGCTTTGACCCCTACTTTACCGAGCAAAACCCCTTCCTCGGCGCGTCCTGCGCGGTGCTTGAGTCGGTCGCCAAGCTGGTTGCGGCAGGCTGCGATCACACCGCCGCGTATCTGACCTTCCAGGAATATTTCGAGCGCCTGAACCGCGATCCGCACCGCTTCGGCAAGCCGCTCGCCGCTCTGCTCGGCGCATATAAGGCGCAGGAAGAGCTGCACCTCGCCGCAATCGGCGGCAAGGATTCGATGTCCGGCACCTATAACGATATGCACGTGCCGCCCACGCTCGTATCCTTCGCCATCGCGCCCGCACGCGCCGATCGCCTGATTTCCCCCGAATTCAAGGCGGCAGGCCATCCGGTCTACTGCTATGACGCGGCGTTCGACACCGACGGTGTGCCCGACTACGGCGCCATCGCGCATGCGTGGCAGGAGGTGTACGACCTCATCACCGCGGGCAAAATCGTGTCCGCATGGGCGCTGTCCACGGGCGGCATCGCAGAGGGCGTGTGCAAAATGGCCATCGGCAACGACATCGGCTTTGCGTTTGACGGCGGCTTCCCCTCCGAGGGGCTGTTCCTCAAGAACTTCGGCGGCATCCTTGTCGAAGCGGTCGAGCCGCTGCCTGCCGCGTGGCTCGTCGGCCACACCACGGACGCGCAGGCGATCACCATCGCGGGCGACAGCATCGCGCTGGGCGATATCAAATCCGCGCTGGAGGGCACGCTCGAGAGCGTGTTCCCGACCCGCGCCGCCGCGGCGGACGACAACCTGCGCACCCTGTCCTACACCGCGCGCGCCGTGCATGCGCCCGCAGTCCGCAGCGCAAAGCCGTGCGCGGTCATTCCGGTTTTCCCGGGCACAAACTGCGAATACGACACCGCCAAGGCGGTGGAATCCGCAGGCGGCGCGGCGGAAATCATCGTCGTGCGCAACTATTCGCACGATGCGCTCGCGCAGTCTGCCGCACAGCTGGAGCAGGCGATTCGCCGCGCACAAATGGTCATTTTGCCGGGCGGCTTCTCGGGCGGCGACGAGCCGGACGGCTCGGGCAAGTTCATCGCGTCCTTCCTGCGCGCGCCCGGCATCCGCGATGCGGTGCATGCGCTGCTGCGCGACCGCGACGGTCTGATGCTCGGCATCTGCAACGGCTTCCAGGCGCTCATCAAGCTCGGACTGGTGCCGTACGGCGAAATTCGCGACCTGACCGCGGACGATCCGACCCTGACCTTCAACCTCATCGGCCGCCACCAGAGCCGCTATGTCACAACGCGCGTCGCCTCGGTCAAGAGCCCGTGGCTGTCCTCGTGTGAGGTCGGCGACCTGCACGCAATCGCGGTCTCCCACGGTGAGGGGCGCTTTGTCGCCCCGCAGCACGTCATCGACGAGCTTGCGCAAAACGGCCAGATTGCGTTCCAATACACCGACCTTGCGGGCAACCCGTCCATGGACATCGCGTGGAACCCGAACGGCTCGCTGTGCGCAATCGAGGGCATCACCTCGCCCGACGGCCGCGTGCTCGGCAAGATGGGGCACACCGAACGCTATACCCCGTTCGTCGGCCGCAACATCTACGGCGAAAAATATCAGCCGCTGTTTGAAAACGGCGTGCGCTACTTTAAGGAAGCACCGCACAACTAAAAGCATGGGCGCGCGCGAAACGCTCGCCGCGCCGCAGCAAAAAAACCGGCAGGCACAAAGCCTGCCGGTTTTTTGACCGAAAAGGAGAACTAATATGCGTCCTGTCCCGCAGCCGGGTGAATTTTACCGGCATTTTAAGCACAAGCTCTATCAGATTGTCGCGGTGGCGGAGCACACCGAAACCCGCGAAGCGCTCGTTGTCTATCAGGCGCTTTACGGCGATTTCCGCGTGTTTGCCCGTCCGCTCGACATGTTCCTCAGCGCGGTAGACCGCGAAAAATATCCCGACGCGACCCAGACCGATCGGTTTGAGCGCATCGGCCGCGCGGCGCTGTGACTGCTGTTTCGCATCACGCGCGCTGATAATAGACCGCGACAACCTCGCCCTTTTCGTTAAAGGCAGGCTCGCCCGCGCTGTACGTTTCGCCGGTTGATTGCAGGCCGTCCAGCGCGCAATACGGCGCGACCTGAATGGACAGGCAGTCCTGCGCGACCGGCACCTCGCTGCCGTCAATCAGCAGCTTGCCGCCGCTCCATGTAATCTGCTTGTCGATCGGCTCAAAGGCGCCGAGCCTGACCTCGTAGCCGTCCGCGGTCTTTGTAAAGTCGAGCAGCGCCATGAGTCCGCCGTAGCTGCGCGCGCTGTCGTAGTCCACAATCGTCGCGCCGCTGTAAATCTTGTCGCCGATGCACACGTTGGCGCGCGCAGGGCGTGCGACATAACGCGGCCCCTGCGCGCCGCGCTCAATCATCATGGCGCGATACAGCATGACGGACATTTCCGCGCGGGTCACGCCTGCAAGCGGCGCAAGACGCCCCTGCTCATCGCCGCTTATGACATCCGCCGCCACCAGCTTGCCGATGGAGTCCGAGGCGTAGTCCTCAATTTGCGCCACATCGACGAAGCCGTCCAGCGCGCTTTCCGTAAACTCGTAGCCCGCGCGCTCCAGCGTGCGCAGCAGCAGCACCATCGCATCCTGGCGCGAGATGGACGCGTTCGGCCGGAACAGGCCGCCGTCGCCGCTTGCAATGCCCAGACTGCGCGCCGCGCGCACGGCATCGGCATAGTAGGCCTGCGCCGACACATCGGGAAACAGCGTGCCGCTTGCCGCGTAATCGCTCATTCCGTATGCGCGGTACAGCATCAGCACGAAATCCGCGCGTGTCATGCCGGCTTCGGGCTCAAACAGATACTGCCCCGTGCCCTTTGCCACCCCCACCGTCGCAAGATAGTCGATCTCGTGGAAGGCCCAGTCATAGTTCGTCGTGACATCGTAGAAATATACCGACTGATTCGTCACATACGCATACTGCGCGCTCGCGGGCAGATCCGCCGCGTATACGGTGAGATTCTGCATCGTCACAAACGCCGTCAGCAACAGCAGGCCGAATGTGCACCACATTCGTTTGCAAAGTTTTTTCACTTTATTCACCTCTTGTAACTATATCGTAACTTTTGTTACCATCGCGTCATTATAACACATCGTTGCAACAGATGTAAAGTGAAAGTATCTTTTCGCCGTAAATACGCGCTTATTCCGCAGTTTTCTGTTCTTTACGATACCAAACGTAACTCATAATCATGGGTATCAGCGTCGCCGCCGCGATCAGGAGCATCATCGCGGCAAAGCGCGGCACGGCAGGCAGCAGCACACTCGGCAGCATGAGCGCGCCCGCCGCAAACAGCAGCCGGCCGCCCAGCCGATGCGTGCGCGTCCACACGCGGTCGCTCGACAGCGTCCACGGGGTTTTGATGCCGCAAAAGAAGTTGCGGCGGAATTTCGGCATCATATTGCCCAGCGCGATGAAGAGCAGCGCCATCAGCAGCGTGACCGTCACGCCCACATCCACCGTGCCGGGGCGCAGGCTTTCCAGCAGCACCATGCCGACGATCACCGCGAAAAACACCATCATAAACCACTGAAACGCGCGATAAGGTGCGGCAAACTTGGTGTAGCTCGTCTTTTTCGGGTCGATCCTGGGCAGCACGCGAAACAGCGCCGCGCACAGCGGCGACATCGCCGCCACAATCCAAAGCTGCCACTTCGCATCATAGCGCACGCCGCCGTTCAGGTCCCAGTTCATCGGAATACGCGCGGGCAGGCGCGCATAAAATAGGGCTACCAGCGCCAGCGGCAGCAGCGCCATCGCCCAGTATGCCAGCTCGTTCTTCGTGATTTTACGCATCGTCCTTCCCTCCCCGCAGTGCCGTCATCCAGCCGATCAGCTCATCAACGACCGACATGTTCAGCTCATAATAAATGTACTTTCCCTGCTTTTCGTCGAGCACCAGCCCCGCATCGCGCAAAATCGCGAGATGGTGCGAAACCGTCGCGCCCGACACGTCAAAGTGTGCGGCAATGTCGCCTGCCGCCATCGGCCCGCCCTGCAGCACATGCAAAATGCCGCGCCGAATCGGGTCGGACAGCGCGCGAAAGCTCTGCTGAAATCCCATGGCCTTCCCTCATTTCGATGTTCATCTAAATGTAGGATAGCGCTTCCTGCGCGATTTGTCAAGAGACTTTTCGCCGATTTGGGCCGGCTTTCGGGCATGAAAAAAACCGGCAACCGCCGGTTTTTTCATTTTCCAACTAAAAAGCCCGCCTTCTACGACCAAAAGGCAGGCTTCACAGTTCCTGTATTCGCTTTTAGCCCAGGGCGTTCAGCTTTAAGGTCAGGGCGCTCTTCTTGTTCGCTGCGTTGTTCTTGTGCATGATATGCTTGGCGCACGCCTGATCGACAGCCTTCACGGCAGCCTTGTACGCGGCTTCAGCCTCCTGCTTGTCACCGGCAACGACAGCGGCGTCGAACTTCTTGAGAACGGTCTTAAGAGCGGACTTCACCATCTGGTTCTGCATGTTCTTGACACGGGTCACGAGGACGCGCTTCTTAGCGGATTTGATATTCGGCATTGATGTTACACCTCCTTTGAGCCTATTCGTCAGTGCTTTTTATTTTACCACTACCCATGCGAAAAAGCAAGTCCTTTTTTCGTATTTTCCGTATCATGCCCGCTTTTTTTCGCAAACTATCCGTATAAAGGAGGGGATCCCCATGTCTTATCGTACCGATCTGGCGGTTGAATCGCTTGAGGTGGCCGCGCGCGCAGGCGTGCGTGCGGATGGCCGGCACGGTGTGCGGCAGGAAACGCGCACGCTCGAGGGGTATAGCGTCACCTGCGTGCACATCGAAAGCGAGGAGGGCGCGCGCGCCGTCGGCAAGCCGCGCGGCAGCTACATCACGCTGACACTCGGCGGTGCGCTGCGCCGCGAGCAGGACGCCTTTCCCCGCGCGGTCGATGCGCTGGCGCAGCAGCTTTCCGCGCTGCTCACGGACGTGCGCGAGGGTCCGGTGCTCGTCGTCGGGCTGGGCAACCGCAGCATCACGCCCGACGCGCTCGGCCCGCTGACCGTCGAAAACGTGCTTGCCACGCGCCACCTTGTCGGCGGAGATCTGCCCTATTTTAAGGACTGGCGCATGGTGTCCGCGGTCGCGCCCGGTGTGCTCGGACAGACCGGACTTGAGGTGGGTGAGCTCGTCTGCGGCATCCTGCAAACCGCCGCGCCGCGCGCCGTCGTTGCGGTCGATGCGCTCGCCGCCGGGCGGCTGTCCCATCTGCTCGGCACGGTGCAGCTCTCGGATGCAGGCATTGTGCCCGGCGCAGGTGTGGGCAACGCGCGCTTCGCGCTCGACCGCAAAACGCTCGGCGTGCCGGTCATCGCGGTGGGCGTGCCCACGGTGGTCGACGGCGCGACAATCGCCCACGAGATCACCCGTCAATCGGGTGCCGCATGCGAAGCGCTCGACGACCTCGGCGCGCCGGTCTTTGTCACCTCCCGCGACATCGACCGCGAGGTCGCGGAGGTCGCGCGCGTCCTCGGCTATGCGATCAACAAGGCACTCCATCCCCGGCTTTCCATCGAGGACATCGATCAGTTTCTCTCCTAACCCCCTACCCTTCGTTATCATTTGTAAATTCATTACTTTTTGTATTGAAATTCGGTGTCATACCGCCTCTCCTCTTCGCATATGCTGTTAGCATCCAAAACAAACGGAAGGTGGGACAGCCATGCGGATCAGGCGAAAACGCGCGGCGGCGCGGCGCAGCGGAATCGGTCTGCCGGCGCTTTTTTGCGCGCTGGGCGCGGCGGCGCTGCTTCTTTACGCAAAAGCAGGCGGCGAGGCCAAGGTGCGCACACTGCTGGCGCAGCTTGCGTCCAATCCGCGCTTTGTGCTGTCCGCATTGGCATTCGAAACCGGGATCTATCCCGATTCCGCCGCAGCATCGACCGAGCTGCGCAGTCCGTTCGCCGCCGCGGAGCACGCGGACGAAGACGAGCACGACGGCGCACCCTTCGCGGGCGAAAGCGGCTACGCGCCGACCGAAGCCGCGGAAACGCCGACCCTCGGCAGCGGCAAGCCCGCGCAGGGTGTGACCATCAACAACGCGACCGCCCTGTCCTATGACATCGGCGCCATGCTCGCCTCGCCCGAAACGCTGCGCGTCAAGGGAAGCGGCCCGCAGGTGATGATTGTGCACACGCACAGCACCGAGGCCTACAAGCCCGACGACGCAAACCGCTACACGCCGAGCGAAACCGACCGCACACTGGACACACGCTACAACGTCGTGCGCGTGGGCGACGAGATCGCAACCGTGCTCGAGTCGCGCGGCATCAAGACCGTGCACTGCCGCGAAATTTTCGACAATCCCGCGTACAGCGGCTCCTATGACCGCTCACTCAAGGCGATTCAGGCGCAGCTTGTCCGCACGCCCTCCGTCCAGATTGTGATTGACGTGCACCGCGACTCCATCGTCAAGGAGGACGGCACGATGTACAAGACCGCGTGCACGGTCGACGGCAAGAGCATGGCGCAGATCATGCTGGTCGTGGGCACGAACGCGGGCGGGCTGCAGCATGACAATTGGCGGCGCAACCTCAACTATGCGGTCAATCTGCAAAACCGCATTCTGACGCAGTATCCCACGCTCATGCGGCCGGTCAACCTGCGCAAGCAGCGCTTTAACCAGAGCGCGCGCGCTCCCGGCTCCATGCTCATCGAGGTCGGCTCGTCCGGCAACACGCTGACCGAGGCGCTCGACGCGGCGGCGGTGTTTGCCCGGTGCCTTGCCGACGATTTGACGGGCGCGGCCGTGTGATATCCGCATAAAAACCCCTCTTTGTGGCAAACTGCGTTTGTCAAGGGAGGGATTTTTTTATGCCCGGTCAGCCGCTTCATTCAGATGCTTTGCACTTTACCGCCCATCTGGACGACAACGTTGCGCAGATGCGCGCGCTGTTTCAAAACGACAACACCTTCGTTGTGCGCACGGTCGAAAGCCGCGCCGCCCCCCACCTGCGCTGCGCCGTGTTTTTTTTCGACGGCATGGTGGCAAATCTCGCGATCAACCAAAGCGTGCTGCGCCCGATTACGGACTGGGTCGGCGGCGCGCCCGTATCCGCGGATGTGCTCGCCACGCGCATCTCGCAGATTAACGACAGCCGCGTCGAGCCCGACCCCTCGAACATGCTGTCCTCCCTGCTGTACGGCGACACGGTTCTGCTGACCGAGGGCGATCCGCGCGCGGTCGTCGTCAACACAAAGGGCTTTTCGCTGCGCTCCACGGGCGAGCCGGACAACGAGCGCGTGCTGCAGGGGCCGCGCGAGGGCTTCACCGAGGGCTTTATGACAAACCTGTCCATGATTCGCCGCCGTCTGCGCACGCCCCATCTCAAATTCACCTTTTATCCGTTCGGCGAGCAGTCGCACACCACGGTTGTGCTGTGCTACATCGACGGCGTGTGCGATCCCGCGGTTGTTGCGCAGTGGCAGCACCGCCTGTCACATTTTTCGCGCGACAGCGTGCTGGATGCGAACTATTTTTCCGAAACGCTGCGCGATCACCGGCTGTCGCCGTTCCCCACGATGGGCACGACCGAGCGGCCGGACGTTGTCGCGGCGCGGCTGCTCGAGGGGCAGGCCGCGCTGCTTGTCGATGGCACGCCGGTCGCGCTGACCGCGCCCTATATCCTGCAGGCGTGCTTTCAGGCGAACGACGATTATTACCGCAACTTCCTTTATGTCGGGCTGGCGCGGCTGCTGCGCATCGCGGGCTTCGCGCTGAGCATCGTCATCCCCGCGCTCTACGTCAGCCTGCTGCTCTACCATCAGGAGATTTTGCCCACGCGGCTGCTCTTTGCAATCGCGGCGGCGCGGCAGGGTGTGCCCATGCCCACGCTGCCCGAAACCATTCTGCTGCTGCTCATTTTCGAGGTGCTCAAGGAGGCCGGCACGCGCACACCGGGCGCCATCGGACAGACCATGTCCATTGTCGGCGGTCTGGTGCTCGGTCAGGCCGCAGTGTCCGCGCGCTTTGCGTCCGCGCCGGTCGTCATTGTGGTCGCGGTCGCAGGTGTGCTCGGGCTGCTGTGCCCCAAGCTGACGACCGCCGCGATGATCTCGCGCTTTTTCCTGCTCGCGTGCGGCGCGGCGCTCGGGCTTTACGGGGTGTTCTTCGGCTGCGCGCTGCTGCTCGCGCATTTGTGCGCGCTCGATTCCTTCGGCGTGCCCTATCTGCTCAACCTGCTGCCGCGCGTGTCGCCGCAGCTTGAGGACGCTTATGTGCGCGTGCCGTGGCACGCAATGCGTCCGCGCGGACGGTTTGTCGCGCAAGAGGAGGACAAGCAATGAAAAAACTGCTCGTCCTGCTTCCGCTTCTGCTGCTGACCGGCTGCGGCGACGCGCGCGAAACCGGACTGCTCGCGCCGGTGTCCGCGGCGGCGCTTTCGCGGCAGGCGGACGGCTTGCAGCTCACCGCGGAGACCGTTTTTCAGGACAGCACCGAGGGCAAGGCGACGCCGCAATATCTGTCCGCCGAAGCGCAGACCGTGCCCAACGTGTTCCGCTCCATCGCGAACAACGTGGGCGGTGAGTTTTATTTTTCGCACGCGCAGGTCATCGTGCTCGACGAGGCGTTTGCGCGCGAGGGATTGGCGCCGCTCTGCGAATACCTGTGCGACAAGAGCGAAATCCGGCTGGATGTGCGCCTGTGCGTCGCGCGCGACGCGGCCGCGGAGCAGGTGCTGCGCGCATGGGCACCCAACGGCGAGGTGCCGGGATTTTCGCTCTCGCGCCTGCTCGCGCAGGGGGACAAGCGCGGCACGGGTGTGGATATGCCGCTGTTTCGCTTTCTGGATGACCTGCTCGCGGGGCGGAGCAGCGCGCTGCCCGCGGTCACGCTCGGCATTGACGACCAGGCGATTCCTGCCGGCACCGCGCTCTTCTCGGACGGCAAGCTGACCGGCTTTATCGAGGGGGTGCCGCACCATGCGTGAGACCGCTTTTCCGCGCTGGCAGTTCGCGCTGACCGCGCTGTTCGTGCTCGCGGACGCGCTCTATCTGCCTGCGTCGCCGCACGCGCTGTGGCTTGCGCTGCCTGCCGCCGGACTGATTGCGTGGCTGCTCCTCTGGCTGCTGTGCCGCGTGCTGCGCGTCCATGATCCCCTCGCGGGCGGCGGCGTGTGCCGGCGGCTGCTCGCCGCCGCGCTTGCGGTGCTTGCGGTCCATGCCGCACTCGGCTCCGCGCTGCGGCTCGTCGCGTTTTGGCAGCGCACGACCTTTCCGCAGCTGCCGACGATCGTGAGCTTTGTGCTGCTTCTCGCGGCAGGGCTGCGGCTTGCGCGCGCGGGCACCGTGCACCTGACCATGTGGGCGCTGCCCACCCTGCTTGTGGTGCTCGTGCCGCTCGCGCTCTCCATGCTGCTGACCGCGCACGATTGGCGGATTTCCGAGCTGCTGCCCTTTCCGTCCGCCGCTGCATTTGGCAATCTCGTACTTTTTTGCCTGCGCACGGTCTATTTACCCGCCTGTTTCCCGTTTTTGCTGCTGCTCGGACGCGAAAAACCCGGCAAAGCCGCCGCATCGGGTGTGCTGTTCGCGTCCGCCGTGCTGTGCGCGACCGCCGCGCGCAACCTCATGCTGCTCGGCGCGGGCACCGCTTCGCGCGTCGCTTATCCGACCTTTGCCGCCGCCGGACTGGTCGCGGTCGGGGACTTCTTTCAGCGCGGCGAGGCGCTCATTGCGGGCTGTCTGACGCTGTGCGAGCTGGCGCGGCTCGCGGTGCTCTTTCTCGTCGCGGCACGCGGTCTGCGCGCCGCCTTCCTCGGCTTCGAGCGGCTGATTGGGCGCAAAAAAACGCTGCCGCGCTGACCGCGCCCTTTTCTTTTCCCCCGCGCTGTGCTATGCTGTACGATAGACAGGGGGCGACAATATGGACGAGCAGGACGAGCGCGACGCGCTCGAGGACGCGCTGACCGCGGCGGCACGCATGCAGGCAGCCTTTCTCGAGGAGCAGATGGCGCTGCAAGGCGTGTGCGCGGACGCGGACGAAGACGACAGCGACACGCTGACCCAGGCGCGCGCCGCGCTGGCGCAGTGCCTTGCGCTGCTGGACGACACGCGCGCGGCATGGCTCGACCGCCACAACGCGCTGGTGTTCGGCGGACACGACAGCGACGCGCTCGGCGCACGCATCGACGCGCTCGACGGTGTGACACTCGCGCTTGAGCGCGATGCCGCGGCACTGGATGCATTTGCGGAGGACATCTAAAAAAAGCGAACGGCAGCCGCCGTTCGCTTTTTTGTCGCTCATTTTGGGAAGGATTGCCGCGCCCGCTTTCGGAAGGCGCAGCGCACACGCGCTATCTGACCTGCTTTCCGTATAACGCATATCTTGCATTGTCAAATTCATAGGAGCAGGTGCACAGGGTCACGATCCGATCCTCCGCCGTCACCGCGGTATCCGAGACAAAGGTCGATTTGCTTCGCAGCGACTGCACATAGCTTTCAAAGTCGCGATCGTCCTTAAAATCGAAGCGAATCGACTCATAGTCCCCATCCACCGTGCCGCCGGCGAACCATTCGACCGTGATATCCCCATCCGGGGTGTACAGCAGCGTGGCCGGGAACTCGTCATAATAGCTTTGATCCTTGTACTTGGTTAAGGAGGAAAACATCGAGCCGTCCTTCATGTTGTGCCCGTAAATGACCGTATTCTTGTCGGAAAAATCGCTGTTGTTCCGATAGTCCAGGAAGATCGAGCCCAGCTTGTTGCGCTCGCCTGTGAACAGCCGCCCGAGGTAATGGTCGTTGTCTTTTCCCTGCACCACCGGATAGTCCATTTCGGTTCCTTTTGTGAAAACCCAGCCCACCACGTCCGGATTGATGCTTTCCAGGGGCGCAAAATCGATCCCGTCGGCATATTTCTCTGGGATTTCGGCCTGCTCGCCGCCGGTTTGCAGCGACTCGGCGGTCTGTTCCGCAGGCTCGCCGATCAGGCGGAGCTGCTGATAGACGGAATCCCCTGCGGCATATTCCCTGCTGTCTGCAAGCAGGACAGCACTCGAGCACAGTATGCCCGCCACGCACAGCATCATCAGAATATGCAGCACCCTGTGCACGCGCGATCTCCTTTTTCTCATCTTGCACTCCTTGCTATCGGAAAAATCGGCGGCAGGATTTATGCGTCCTGCCGCCGGTTCGCGTTATACTTATTTGCGGCCGCTCTGTCCGGAGCGTTTCTTGCGCAGGGTAAACTCGGTGGCGGTCAGCGCCGCAAGCAGGACGGAGAAGAAGAGCAGTCCGCGCTTTGCAAGGCTGCCGGCCTCATTGTCTCCCGTCTTGGGCAGACCGTTCTTTTCGCCCTCCATAGAGCCTGTCGGGGTCTTATTGTCTCCCACATCAAGATCGAGATCGACATCCTCGCCGTCATCCTCCATGGAGCCTGTCGGCACTCCGTCTTCGTCAATATCGATGCCGTCGTCAGGCTTTCCGGGGGTTTTCGAATTGGCATAGCTGTTTACAAACGATGCGGTTTGCAGTGCATCGGCAGCGATCGTTCCGGCCGTGCCCGTGCCCGAAACGGTATAGCCGGCTCTGGAATAATCGGCCTCTGTCACGGCGTACTGTGCGCCTGCCGGCAAGCCGGTGATGGTGATGCTCTCGCCGCTCGCGAGCGAAACGGTGTCGCCGCTGCGGAGGGTTCCGTTGGCCGAGCCGGTGTAGGCATAGGCATCGGGCGCGCCCGTAAAGGTGATTGTAAATTTAAACCTTCTCGTGACGCTTGCGCCCTGACCGGTGACCGTTTTGCCGATGGTCAGGCTGCCTGTCGCGGTTTTCAGCTTGGTGTTTGTAAAGGCAGCCGTGCGGCTCTGGGTTGCGGAAATCGTGCCCGATTCCCCGGTGCTCTCAACGGAATAGCCCTGCGCGGAGTCCTTGACCTCGCTCACCTCGTAGGTCGCGCCTGCAGGCAAATCGACGATGGTGATGCTTTGCCCGTGGGCGAGTGCAATCGTATCTCCGCTTTGAATCGTTCCGTCCGACACACCAATGCCCGTGTAGCGATAGGAGCCGGATGCTCCGCTAAACGTCACCTTAAAGGAAAATTTCTTTTCGGTGTCCGCGCCGGCCCCGGTGACCGTTTTGCTGATGGTCAGGCTGCCTGTTTTGTCCGGGATCAAGGAACCCGAACCGCTTTTCGTTCTCGTGTTGGTGAAGGATGCCGTTTGCGTCTCATCTGCGACGATGCTGCCGGTTGCACCGGTGCTGTCCGTCTTGTAGCCGTCCGCGGCATAGTCCGCCTCGGTCACGGTATAGGTCGCGTCCTTGGGCAGATCCCGGACGGTGATGCTCTGTCCGTGCGCAAGGGAGATGGTATCTCCGCTGCGGATGCTGCCATCCGGAACACCGTTGCCGGTGTACGCATAGACACCGTCTGCGCCGTGCAGCGTAAGCGTGAAATCAAATTTCTTCGCGGGATCCGCGGCATTTCCGGCGACTGTTTTGCTGATGGTCAGGCTGCCTACCGTTCTCGTGTTGGTAAAGGCCGCCGTTTGCGTTGTATTGGTCGCAATGGTGCCGGTCGCACCCGTGCTGGTCGTGGTATATCCGTCGCCTGCATAATCCGTTTCGGTTACTGTGTAAGCTGTGCCATTCGGCACCCCCATAACGGTGATGCTCTGTCCGTGCGCAAGGGAGATGGCATCTCCGCTTTTAATGGTTCCGCCGACTACGCCATGCCCTATGTAAGTATAGATACCGTCCGCACCCAGTGTCAGCGTGAATGTGAATGCCTTGCTGTGATCGGCGCCGTTGCCTGCGACTGTTTTGCTGATGGTCAGGCTGCCCACCGCGTCGGTTTTTTTGTAGTTGACCACATTAAAGGGCTTTGCTACGGTAATCGTGTCAGACCCGTTCACTGTGGTTTTACGATCTGATGCTACAAGCACATTGTATTGCAGATTCGGGTTCCCGTAAACAGCGTCGTCAGGAGTTTTGGTCTCCACGAGGATGTAGTTGCCGGGTGCCAGTCCGTAGAACTTGATTATGCCATCGCTTCCGGTGGTTCTGACCGCCCGCGCAGACCCCTTGGACCCATCTGTGTTGGTGTTATAGAGGGTGAACTCTGCACCTGCCAGCGAGCCGCCGTTCATATCCGCCTTTTTTAAGACAAGGTAGCCGCTGCGCTTCATGGTAGCTTCACCCTGCATCGCGGCAATCATAAAGTTTGCACCCGTGCCGGTTCCCGTACCGGTGGCATCCACCAGCTTCACCGCGTTGGTTACAGTCCCCGGCATGCCGGTGATATCGGTGACATAGCTCAGTTCATATGCTTTCTCTTTGTCCGGGAACTTAAACGTCAGCTTACGAGTATCATTCTCATAGCTGATAGCGGATTTCAGCACATCCGGAGCAAGCTCTGATCCCGGTTTATATGTTCCGTCCGCTTGCAGTGTCAATTCATGCACATTGATGTTGCGGACGCCGTCCTGCTCCCAAACCAGCTGACCGCTGGAGTCCGTGCGCAGGTCGATGCCTTCGGGCAGGGTATCCTCAAGTCCGGTCCCAATTTCATGTCCAAAGGGCGTATATTTCACATGCCAGGTCAGAACGCCCTCCGTCTGCTTGCTCAAATCCAAGGTCTTTGCCAAAACCGTGCTGTCAACCTGAACGTTCTGCGTGGTGCTGACACCAGGCGTCCAATTTGCGGAATACAGACCCAAGGTATTGGTTTCATTCCGCGTATTGGCATCCTTAAGGTAGCCCTCAAAGGTTTCGTCTGTGGGCTTTGCCTTAATCAAAATCACATAGGGCTGCGTCAGCTCGGTGAAGGTGAAGGTGAAGGTCGCTTTGCCTTCTTCGTTTTTATCAATGACGGCAGTAAGACCGTCGACACTGGCAAGCGCAGTATCTTTCGCCGTGACAGTTCCGTCAAAAATCAGGTAGTTCTTTTCGTTGACGAACGGCGCGAACTCCCAGCCCTCCGGCAGGGTATCCTTCACGACAACGTCACCGTAGCCTTCGGGCAGGTTGGTCTCTGTATTTGCAAAATTCAACCCGGCGGCATTGACATTCAGGCGGAAGATCACCTCTTTGTGACCGTAATGGAAACCGTCCGCCACAGTAGCGGCGCGATGATTGGCATTGATCGAACTGGTTCCTGTCGTATGGTCACGGCCGACCTCGTCACGGTGCAGCAGCTCCTTGGAAAGAACCTTATTGTTGAAAGGAACCTCTGCTTTGGCCTGACCCCGGAAAGTGGTGTTTTTGTAAAGAGCGGCGGTATTATATACCTTTTGATTTGAATTATTTCCGGCGAGGATGGTAGGGTCAAGTACCTGACTCTTAAAGTTGATTTCCGTCTTATTTTTTGACAGGTTTGTAATCTCCAGCAGGTCAGCAACCGGCTTCCCGTCACCATTCATGATGGTGGTGACCTTTACTGTGGTCGTTTCCAGGTCTACGGAAAGCGAATTTTTCACATATTTCTGACCGTAGTGCGGTGTCACGCCCTCCGGGATGCCGGCAACACCCTCAAGGCTCTTGTCGCTTTCTTTCCCATATACGAGCAGATCATATACCTTAAAGCCCTCGGCAGACTGGCCCTTCATATCGACCTCGATGGTCCAGGTGATCTGATGGTTCGCCACATCGTCGCCGACTTGCTTGCCTCTTTTTTGAATGGCATTATACCCGATTCCCACGCCGGCATCTTCAGAACTGGCGCTGCCTCTGGCGTCTCCTTCGCCCCAGACTGCGCTCGCCGTGTTGCGATAGGTTGTAGCGATGACGGTGCCGTCGGTGCCGTCGGTGCCGTCGGGCACCTTGGTGACAAGCTCTAGCCGCCCTTTATAATCCACATCGCCAACCGTGTTGCCGATATTATATTTATCCTCACCGAGCTTCGTTTCCCTGTTGACAGCGTCCACATCTACCCAAGTATTGTCGTTTTCATTCCATTTCTGCCACTTGGCAGAAACAAATTCTAGGTCGTCTTTTAATACATCTGTGATGACCAGATTTTTCAGGGTTCGTCCCTTGTTGTCCACCTCGATATACCAGGTGATGGTGCGGTCTTTGGAGTTATAGACGCCGGTGCTTTTGCCTTCTTCGTCTAATACATACTCATTGCCGGCTTTACCCGTTTTAGTTACCGTGGGCTTGCTGATCTCAACCGTATCCGCATCGGAGGCAACCTGTTTTTCGCCCAGATTCAGGCTTGCGCCGTTGGTGATCTCGCCGCCCGCAGTCAACACCTTATCAGAGATTGCGGTTTGGAAGGTGATCTTTTGGGGGCTGGTTGCGCCCACCGGGAATTCGTAGCGCAGCTCCGGTTCGGTCGCAGTCGGAGCGGTGTCCGCAATGCCCTCTACCTCAAACGAATTTGCAACGTATTCACCTACGTCTGTCAAATCGTCAACAAGCTGATAGCCGGCTAAATCAATGGGGGTTCCGTCCTGCTTCGCATCGATATCGACCATCCAGGTAATCGTATTGCTCGCCAAGTCTGCTTTACCTTTTTTGTCCACTGTGTACGTAATCTTTTTTTCAGGGACGTTCACCGTATATGTTTTTCCCAGGATTGCGACTTCGTGATTTCCCGTGCTGCCGCTGTCGCCGCTGCCGTTATACTGGAGGGTGGCCTCAAATGTACCGGTTACCTCGCTATAGGAAGAACCGCCGTCGGTAATTTCTTCAGGGTCAAAGATATCCTTGTCCCCGTCAAAAATGATCGTCGCTACGGCTTGGCCGGTTTCATTGTTGCTCAGTGTAACCGTCCCCAGTTTTTTTCCTTAAACTTCAGCTCAATGGAGCCGGGGGGTTCGGGATCAAACCGAAACGACTTGCTCAGCAGCAGTTCTACTGTGTCTTCCCAATGAATCGCATCCTTAGACTCAAGACCGTCGCCCTCAACCGGCACACCGAAGGAAATCTTGACTTGAATCGGATCGGTGCTCGTTAGCGTTCCGCCCTCGGGGATGGGGTTGCCGTTTTGCGTGACTTCTACGACGAGGTTCGGCAGCACCGAGATGTCAACATCCGCAGCCTGCGCCACATTCAGCGGCAGGAACACGTTTGTGAGCATCACCAGTGCCAGAACCCAAGTGATGATGCGTTGTTTACCTCTTTTTAACATCCTTCATACCTCTCTTTTTTTGATATCAAAATTTTATTGCTCGCTTTTAGGGAATGCCGCACGCAGAGCGCAACTGCCGCTCCCGCAACGCCGCTTCCTCGCCATCGGCTAAAATAACGCTCGTATCGGACTCCTCCTTTGCTTCGGCAGAAAACAATATGCCGGGTCTTGTTCTTTTCAGCCTTGCTTTTTTGTGTTACACTTTGGTTGCAAGCTGAATATCTATTATCCGCATAGATTTTATCTATCTATCTTAATACATGCACCTATACAAAATCTGAACATTTCTGCCGATGCGAAAGGATGGCCGCCCGATGAATGCCAAAACCAGACGGGCTATATTGATTGTAGCCGCAATTACGCTCTTTTCCAGCGCGTTTCGCTTGAGTTTTATTCATTTTACCAACAAATTAGATTATAAAGATTTTTCACCTGCCGGCAAGGGAATTCTTGATTTGAGGGGGGTCTCGTTCCCGCACGGGAAAACCCTCAGGCTGGACGGGGCATGGGAATTCTATCCGTCCTGCTTTTTTTACGAGGACAAGCCGGGCGCCGCAAGCTACTCACAGGTGCCCGGCCTGTGGAACAAGGACACGGAAAATCAGGCATATCGCGACGTTACCTACGGCTCGTACAGGCTGAAAATTCTGCTCGACGACCCGATAAAGGATCCCTTGGCGCTCCGAATCGAAAGGGTTTCCAACGCTTATCGGCTGTTTATAAACGGCAATTTGACAGCAGAAAACGGGATCGTCAGTGTCGATCCCGTTTTACATCAAAATTTCAGAATGCCGCGCACGGTTGAGCTCAGCGGCTCCGGCGGCAGCATCGAGCTTGTTTTCGAGGTTTCCAACAGCGCAGCACACGGCGGCATTACCGCGCCGATTCGTTTGGGTACGCACACGGCAATTCACAGACGAGTTAGTTTTTCGATCGGATTACAGGTGTTTGCGGCGGCCATTTGCCTGCTGCACAGTCTGTACGCGATTGCATTCTATTTTCTTCGCATGAACAACCGAGGACTGCTTTACTTTTCCATGCTCATGTTTTTCACCGCGGCAAGCATTCTGACCAAATACGATAAGGTGCTGCTTTCTATCCTGAATCCCGGTTTTGCGTGGCATATGAAGCTCGGCGTATTGTTTTACAACACCTCCATCATGCTCATTCCGCTCACCATCTACTTTTTTGTGGGCAAACCCCTGCCAATCCGCGTGATGCGCGTCTATGCGTTTTCCGCATTGGCCGCCGTCTCCGACCTTTATTGGGCTACTAAATTGCCATTTACGTTGCTTTTGCTCTGCTTTATGCTGGCTTCGGTCTTCCTAACGCTTTTGATGCTGTTTCGCGCTGTGCAAACCGAAGCGCAGATTGACTGCTTTTTAGTGGCATCGACCTTCCTTTGTATGGAGATCTTCTGGACCATCCTCACGAGCGTATTCTCCTTGACCACGCTTTATTATCCGTTTGATCTGCTGTTTGCCGTCGTCTTTTTTATTGTGTTTTGGCTGAAACGCTATGCGGATAATCTGACCAGAATGAAGCGCTTGGCGGATCGGGAGGTCGCTTGGCTGCAATCTCAAATGTAGCCGCACTTCATCTTCAACACCCTCAACTCCATTGTCTCGCTGAGCGTGCTGGATCTCCCCAAAATGCAGGCATTGATTGAAAAATTCAGCGATTACTTAAGGCTCAGCTTTGATTTTAAAAACACCGATTTAACCGTGGATATTCACCACGAGCTCAAGCTCGTCAGCACCTATGTGTACATCGAGAAGGAGCGTTTCGGCAGCAGGCTCCGGGTGGTTTGGGAGGTTGACGGCGATCTCAACTTCACCATCCCACCCTTGACCATACAGCCTCTGGTGGAAAACTCGATCAAGCACGGCATCCTGCCGCGCGCGGAGGGCGGCACCGTTACCATACGTATCCAGAAAAATCCCGGATATTATCTGGTGGAGGTCGAGGATGACGGTGTGGGTATTTCCGAACGAAAGGATTCCAAAAGAGAAGGCATCGGCCTGAATAACATCAATAAACGGATCAAACAGCTCTATGGTGAGCGCCTGCTGATTGACAGCGCGCCCGGTCGGGGCACCCGAATATCCTTCAAGGTTCGTCTGCCGTGACAGAACCGGAAATCGTCGGCTTTCCCTGCCCCGTCTGTTTTGCCGTCAGAAGCGAGGGCTTTTCAGTCCGAAATACCACGCCCTCACCTCGGTGCCGGGCTCCTCGTCCAGCTCTCTTTTTAAAACGTCCTTCAATTTGTCGTAAGTCGCCTTGACCTTGCGTCTGTTGTTTTCCGACTCGAAAATCTGCATGAGGTAAAAGTAAGCCTTTTCCTCCAGCGGATACCGGTCAATGATGTCAAAGCACAGGTCGATCGCTTTCCCCATCATGCTATTTTCACAGTACCAATCGGCAAGCTTAAATGCCGCGTTGGTCCACAGCAGCATCAGCCTCTGCCTTTCGACATAGGCCCACTCATAGTCGTAGCCTTCCAAATATTCACCGCTTGCAAGCGCGATCGCTTTTTCATAATTTGCCACGGTGGCTTCGCCCATCTCGGCTTGGAGCAGCTGCTGAAATTCTTCAACATCGGTATAGACCTTGTGCAGCCTGAGCATATAACCATAGGCGCTGCCTGCGAGTATCAAATTTTCTTTATACGGCTCAATGGTCTTTCGCATCTGATAAACGCAGGTATAAAGCTGCTGAGATGCCTTTTCAGACGCGGTCGCCGGCCACAAAAGCTCGATAATGGCGGACTTTTCCACGTAGCTTTCGCGCCGGTGGAGCAAATAGTAAAAGAGCTGTTCCGCTTTGGAGGTTCTCCATTTCAGCGGGGCCGCGGCGCTGCCCACCATAAGCTGGGCATTTCCAAACAGCCGGATGCCGACCGACTGCGCCGCCGATGCTTCTTTTAAGCTCTGCACCCTGCTTTTGATGCGGCTGATGGTGTTTCCCAGTCTTTCCAGGGTGACGGGCTTTAAGATGTAGTCCAGCGCATTGATTTCAAACGCCTCGACGGCATATTCATTTTGCGCGGTCACAAATACAATGTTCAGCGCGGGATTTCGTTCAAAAAGCGCCTCGGCAAGCCTTAATCCGTCAATTTCCGGCATTTGAATATCCAAAAAAATCAGGTCCGCCTGTGCTATTTCCGCAGCACGAACGGCAATCCGCGGATTCATAAAGGTCTTGATGACCTCGATTCCGCCGATTTTCATAAGCTGGTGCTCCAAATATTTAAGCGCCAGCTCCTCGTCATCAATCAGTATTGCTCTCATTTTCATCCCCCTTTTGCGCCTTCTGATTCTCTCTTTCTGCATTATACCTCATATTATGCGCATTGCGTCCGGTTTTTTAGAAAAATATCAAAACGAAGAGCAAAGCACCCCCAAAGCTGTGTACGGCATGTCCTACCGATCCGGCTTTGGGGGTGCGGTTTATTTTCTTGCGAGATTAGTTTTTCAGGCTGTGGATGGGCGCGGGGACGCGGCCGCCGCGCGCGATGAACTTCGCGGGGGAAACCGTGGAAAGCGGCATAATGGGTGCGGCGCCGAGCAGTCCGCCGAACTCCACGCGGTCGCCGACCTGCTTGCCGACGGCCGGGATGACGCGCACCGCGGTCGTCTTGGTGTTGACAACACCGATTGCGATTTCGTCCGCGATGAGGCCGGAAATAACGTCCGCCGTTGTGTCGCCGGGCACCGCGACCATGTCGATGCCGACCGAGCACACCGCGGTCATCGCCTCGAGCTTTTGCATCGTGAGCACACCGGCTTCCACCGCCGCGATCATGCCCTCGTCCTCGGACACCGGAATGAACGCGCCGGACAGGCCGCCGACCGACGAGGATGCCATGACGCCGCCCTTTTTGACCGCATCGTTGAGCATCGCGAGGATCGCGGTTGTGCCGCAGCCGCCGCAGACCTCCAGCCCGACCTCTTCGATGATGCGCGCAACCGAGTCGCCGATGGCCGGTGTGGGCGCGAGCGACAAATCGACAATGCCGAACGGCACACCCAGACGGCTGCTTGCGAGCGAGCCGACGAGCTGACCCATGCGCGTGATTTTGAACGCGGTCTTTTTGATGACCTCGGCAACCTCACCGATCGAGCAATCGCCCGCGCGGCGGATGGCGGACTGCACCACGCCCGGGCCGGATACGCCGACGTTGATCACGGTTTCGGGCTCGCCGATGCCGTGGAACGCGCCCGCCATGAACGGGTTGTCGTCCACTGCATTTGCGAACACGACCAGCTTTGCGCAGCCCATCGAGTTGTTATCCGCGGTGATTTCCGCGGTTTGTTTGATGATTTTGCCCATCAGCGCGATGGCATCAAGGTTGACGCCCGCCTTGGTCGACGCGACGTTGACCGACGCGCACACGCGCTCGGTCGTGGCGAGCGCCTCCGGGATGGAGCGGATGAGGATTTCGTCTCCCTTGGCAAAGCCCTTTTGCACGAGCGCGGAAAAGCCGCCGATGAAGTTGACACCGGTCGCCGCCGCCGCGCGGTCAAGCGCGTGCGCAAGCGGCACGTAGCTGTCCGCTGTCGAGGTGGCGCCGATCATGGCGATCGGGGTGACGGAAATGCGCTTGTGGATGATCGGAATGCCCAGCTCGCGCTCGATCTGCTCGCCGGTCGCGACCAGCTTTTCCGCGCGGCGCGCAATCTTGTCATAAACCTTGTCGCACAGCACATGGATGTCGTCCGCGGCAAGGTCGCGCAGCGAAATCCCCATCGTGATCGTGCGGATGTCGAGATGCTCCTCCTCGATCATCTGGATGGTCTCCAGAATATCCTTTGTGTTAATCATAGACATGTTCCCGTACCCCGCTTAAATCTTGTGCATCGCGTCGAAAATATCCTCGTGCATGGTGTGGATCTTCATGCCGAGGGCTTCGCCGTCGCGATCGAGACGATCGGCAAGGGTGTTGAAGTCAACGGTGCAGCGGTCGATATTGACCAGCATGACCATTGCAAACATGTCCTCCATGACGTTCTGAGAGATGTCGACGATGTTGACCTCGTGCTCGCACAGGGTGTGCGAGAGCTTGGCGATGATACCGGTACGGTCCTTGCCGACAACGGTGATGACTGCACGCATAGTGAATCCTCCTACAGATATGTGAATTTTATGAATAGACAGAATCGGGTGCGGAATCATCCGCAGACAGAACCTCCGCGATAACCGCGTTTGACACCAGAAATCCGCGATCGGTCAGATACCAGCGGTCCATGTCGCACGCGGCAAGTCCGTGTGCGATGAGCGGACGCAGCTTGTCCGCATAGGGCGCGAAATCGCGCTGAAACAGCCGGTGAAAGTCGCTTTCGGACACGCCGTCGCGCGTGCGCAGGCGCAGCATGAGGTATTCGCCGTGGCGCTGCATCGTGGGCACGTCCTCCTCGTCGGACACGATCGAGCCGCCGTCCGCCGCAAGCCCCGCGCAGTAGGCGTCGAGGTCGCGCACAAAGGCAAAGCGGCGGCCGCCCAGATAGGAGTGGGCGCCCGGCCCCAGCCCGAGATATTCGGACAGGTCCCAGTATTTGCTGTTGTGGCGCGAGCGCTGCCCGGCGCGCGCCCAATTTGAGATTTCGTAGTGCGCAAAGCCCGCGTCCGCCAGCCGGCTGCACAGCGTAAGATAGGTTTCCGCCTGCGCGTCGTCATCGGGCAGGGGCGGATTTTCGCGCGCCATGCGCGTGCCCGGCTCGAGCTTGAGGCTGTAGCACGACAGATGCGCAGGGTGCAGGGCAAGCGCCGCCTCGACCGACGCGAGAAAGCCCGCGGTCGTCTGCTGCGGCAGGCCGTACATAAGATCCAGACTGAGGTTGGAAAAGCCGAGCGCGTGCGCGGTTTCGACCGCCGCGCGTGCCTCGTCAAAGATATGCACGCGGCCGAGCGCGGCAAGCTCCTCGTCGTTTGCCGATTGCAGGCCGACCGAAAGCCGGTTGACACCCGCTTTTTTGAGCTTTTTGAGCAGGCGCTTTGTCATGCTGTCCGGGTTGCACTCCACCGTGATCTCCGCATTCTTCGCGAGCGTAAAGCGCTTGCCGATTTCACCAAGCAGCGCGCTCAGCCGCTTTTCGCCGAGATGGGACGGGGTGCCCCCGCCAAAATAGATCGTATCGACCGTATAGCCGCCGCACACCGCGCCGTATGCGCGCAGGTGCGCGGTCAGCGCCGCAACATAGGCATCCATGCGGCCGCCCTGACCGGAAAGCGAGTAAAAATCGCAGTAATGGCATTTGGATACGCAAAAAGGGACGTGGATATACAGTCCCAGCTGCTTTGTCAGTTTCAATGAAATGTTCCCCCCACCTCCCCTTGCCGCGCGGCAAAGGGAGTTTTCGGAAAAACGCGCCGTGCGTTTTTCCGCGCCCGCTTAATCCTCGTCGAGCTTGAGCACCGCCATGAAGGCCTCCTGCGGCACCTCGACAGAGCCGAGCGAGCGCATGCGCTTTTTGCCTTCCTTCTGCTTTTCAAGCAGCTTTTTCTTGCGCGTGATGTCGCCGCCGTAGCACTTGGCAAGCACGTCCTTGCGCAGCGCCTTGATCGTTTCGCGCGCGATGATTTTCGCGCCGATGGCGGCCTGCACCGGAATTTCGAAGAGCTGGCGCGGAATATTTTCCTTGAGCTTTTCCACGATGCGCCGTCCGCGCGCGTACGCCTTGTCGCGGTGCACGATGAAGCTGAGCGCGTCGACCACGTCGCCGCCCAGTAAAATATCCAGCTTGACAAGCTCCGAGCGGCGGTAGCCCAGCATCTCGTAATCGAGCGAGGCATAGCCGCGCGTGCGGCTCTTGAGCGCGTCAAAGAAATCGTAAATGATTTCGTTGAGCGGCAGCTCATAGTGCAGCTCAACGCGCCCCTCGTCGATGTATTTCATGTCCTTAAAGACGCCGCGCCTGTCCTGGCACAGGTCCATAATGTTGCCGACATAGTCCGAGGGCGTCATGATGTTCGCCTTGACGAACGGCTCCTCCGCCCATTCGAGCACCGCGGGATCGGGATAGTTGAGCGGATTGTCAATCATGCGCTCCTCACCGTTTGCGAGACACACCTTATAGATAACGCTCGGCGCGGTCGTGATGAGGTCGAGGTTGTACTCGCGCTCCAGACGCTCCTGGATGATTTCCATGTGCAGCAGCCCGAGAAAGCCGCAGCGGTAGCCGAAGCCGAGCGCGATCGAGCTTTCCGCCTCAAAGGTCAGCGATGCGTCGTTGAGCTGCAATTTTTCGAGCGCGTCGCGCAGGTCGGGGTATTTGGAGCCGTCCGCGGGATACACGCCGGAAAACACCATGGGCTGCACCTTGCGGTAGCCGGGCAGCGGCTCTGTCGACGGATTTTCCACGCCCGTGATCGTATCGCCCACGCGCGTGTCGGATACGTTCTTGATGGAGGCGGCAAAGTAGCCGACCTCACCCGCGGTCAGCTCGTCTGCCGGCGACAGCCCGAACGGCTGCAGATAGCCGCACTCGACAACCTGAAATTCCGCGCGCGTCGCCATCAGGCGCACCTTCATGCCCGGCTTGATGCGTCCGTCCATCACGCGCATATACACGATGACACCGCGGTAGGAATCGTACTGGCTGTCAAAGATGAGCGCGCGCAGCGGCGCATTCTCGTCGCCGGCCGGCGCGGGAACGTCGCGCACAACGCGCTCAAGCACCTCGCGGATGTTGATCCCCATCTTAGCGGACACCTCGGGCGCGTCCATCGCCGGGATGCCGATGATGTCCTCAATCTCCTTTTTGGCGCGGGCAGGCTCGGCGGAGGGCAGGTCGATCTTGTTGATGACCGGCACCACCTCTAGGTCGTGCTCAAGCGCCAGATAGGTGTTCGCGAGCGTCTGCGCCTCGATGCCCTGCGCCGCGTCCACGATGAGCAGCGCGCCCTCGCACGCCGCGAGCGAACGCGACACCTCGTAGTTGAAGTCGACGTGCCCCGGCGTGTCGATCAGGTTCATTTCGTAGGTCTCGCCGTCGTCCGCCACATATTCCATGCGCACCGCGCGCGCCTTGAACTGCTCAAGCAGGCGATCGGCCAGCGTCGATTTGCCGTGGTCAATATGCGCAATGATTGAGAAGTTTCTGATTTTGCTTCTATCCTTCAATTCGGTACACCTCAGCACTCTGTTTCGTCTGTGTGAAAATCTTTCCGTCCTGCCGCACGCATGAAACACGCGGCGGAGGTAACATGTATTATATTATACCACGAAGTTCGACACGCACACAAGGCGCAATTAAGATGGGTTTGTTCGCTTTTGCGCGTTCAGGTTTTACAATTTATTCATACCTGCCCCTTGACATCGCAGGGACGGAGTGGTAAATTGTATTTAGCACTCGGAGAGATAGAGTGCTAACCCTTCGAAAGGAGGCCGACAATGGAACTTTCAGAACGAAAGAAGCAAGTATTAAAGGCGATCATCGGTGACTATATCCGCACCGCCGAGCCTGTCGGCTCCAAGACCCTCGCGCAGCGTCCCGGGCTGACCTTTTCCTCCGCGACCATCCGCAACGAGATGAGCGAGCTGGAGGAGCTGGGCTTTCTCGAAAAGCCGCACACCTCCGCCGGACGTATCCCGTCCCCGATGGGATACCGGCTGTACGTCGACGAGCTGATGGAGACCGCGGACGCGGCCGACGGCGCGGACGACGCGGCACTGCATCAAATGATGCGGATGAAGGTGCGCGAGCTGGATCAGCTCGTCCGCGAGGCGAGCCGGCTGATCGCAAACCTGACCGACTATGCTGCGGTTGCGGCGACACCGGTCATGCAGCGCGCGGTGCTCAAGCAGTTTGAGATTATCGCGGTCGATTCGCAGACCTTCGTGCTTGTCGCGGTGCCCGAGGCGGGCGCGGTGATGAGCAAAATGGCGCACACATCCACCGCGGTCACAAAGGACGAAGCCGAGCTGCTGACCTATGTGCTCAACCAAACCTTAACAGGCATTCCGCTTTCCGCCATCACCGCCGAGCGCTTCGACATTGTGCGCCGCGCCGCGGGACTGACCGCGCTGCTTGCGCCGGTCGCGGAGTATCTCGCGGAGATTGTCGAGGAGATGAGCCGGCAGGAGGTCTTTCTCGAGGGCGGCAGCAAGCTGCTCAAATACCCCGAGTATCACGACACGCACAAGGCGCAGGCGCTGCTCGATTATCTGGGCGACACACCCGACAAGCTCCTTCCGCTGCACAAGATCGACGGCGTGCAAATCCTCATCGGGCCGGAAAACGGGGAAAACCCGCTGTCCGACGCGTCGGTCATTTACGCGAAGTACGACATTGGCGACATCGGGCAGGGCATCATCGGCATCGTCGGCCCGACACGCATGGACTATGCAAATCTCTCTGCGCGGCTCGGCCGCTTTGCAAAGGGACTCAACCGTCTGATCGCGGATACTTTCCTCGACGACGGGAAGCATACATAACGGTGGCACAGGTCACCTGAACACAACCGGAAAGGCTGATTGAAGACATGGCAGAAAAGGCAACGCCGGAGCACGAGCTTCCGGAAACCGAGCAGACTGCTCCCGCCGCCGAGGCAGGCGGCACCGCAGCGGCGGCCGAGCAGCACGCATCGGGCGACAAAAGCGACAAAAAGAAAAGCCGCAAGAGCAGCAAGGAGCAGCAGGCGCTCGACGCGCTTCAGGCGCAGTTTGACGAGCTAAACGACCGTCACATGCGCATGGCGGCGGAATACGACAACTTCCGCAAGCGTTCCCAGCGTGAGCGCGAGGGTGTGCACGCCGAGGCGGTATCCCACGCGGTCAGCGCGCTGCTGTCCACCTTTGACAACCTCGAGCGCGCGCTCGCGGCGGAAACTGCGGATGCGGAATACAAAAAAGGTGTGGAGCTGACGCACAAGCAGCTGCTTGAGGCGTTCGAAAGCCTGCATGTCAAGCGCATCGACGATGCGCCCGGCACCGCGTTTGACCCCAACGTGCACAACGCCGTCCAGCATATCGAGGACGACAGCCTGGGCGAAAACGTCATCGCAGAGTGCTTCCAGCACGGCTTCATCATCGGCGACAAGGTCATCCGCCATTCGATGGTCAAGGTCGCAAACTGATTACACAACAAACTCAATCCTATCTTTTATTATAAAAGGAGCGTTTTTTATGGGCAAGATTATTGGTATTGACTTGGGCACCACAAACAGCTGCGTATCGGTCATGGAGGGCGGCGAAGCCGTCGTCATCCCCAACGCGGAAGGCGCGCGCACAACCCCGTCCGTCGTCGCTTTCGCAAAGAACGGCGAGCGCATGGCGGGCCAGGTCGCAAAGCGTCAGGCGGTCACAAACGCAGACCGCACGGTCATGTCGATCAAGCGCCACATGG
>CAZOJP010000009.1:27375-49718 GCA_964580155.1 uncultured Intestinibacillus sp.
TCTACACCCCCTGTGTTGCGGCAATTGCCACCGTAAAGCGCGAGATGGGCAGCAGCTATAAGGTCTCCATCGACAACAAGAGCTATTCGCCCCAGCAGATTTCCGCCATGGTGCTGCAAAAGCTCAAGGCGGACGCGGAGAGCTACCTCGGCACGACGGTTTCGCAGGCGGTTATCACGGTTCCTGCATACTTTAACGACGCACAGCGTCAGGCGACCAAGGACGCAGGCCGCATCGCGGGTCTGGAAGTGCTGCGCATCATCAACGAGCCGACCGCGGCGGCGCTCGCGTACGGCGTTGACAAGGAAGCCGAGCAGAAGATCATGGTCTATGACCTCGGCGGCGGCACCTTCGACGTTTCCATTCTGGACATCGGCGACGGCGTGCTCGAAGTGCTGTCCACCTCGGGCGACACCCGTCTGGGCGGCGACGACTTCGATCAGCGCATCATCGACTGGATCGTCGCGGAGTTCAAAAAGTCGAGCGGCATCGACCTGACGGCCGACCGCATGGCAATGCAGCGCCTGCGTGAAGCAGCGGAGAAGGCGAAGATTGAGCTGTCCGGCATGTCCCAGACCTCGATCAATCAGCCGTACATCACCGCGGACGCCACCGGACCCAAGCACCTTGAGCTGACGCTGACCCGCGCCAAGTTCAACGAGCTGACCGCGGATCTCGTCGAGCGCACGATGAACCCTGTCCGTCAGGCGCTGTCCGACGCGGGCCTGCAGGCAGGCGATCTCGCCAAGATTCTGCTCGTCGGCGGCTCGACCCGTATCCCGGCTGTGCAGGAAGCGGTCAAGGGCATCACGGGCAAGGACGCGTTCAAGGGCATCAACCCGGACGAGTGCGTTGCGGTCGGCGCGGCAATTCAGGGCGGCGTGCTCGGCGGCGAGGTCAAGGACGTGCTGCTGCTTGACGTCACCCCGCTGTCCCTCGGCATCGAGACCGCGGGCGGCGTGTGCACCCGCATGATCGAGCGCAACACCACCATCCCGACGAAAAAGAGCCAGGTCTTCTCGACCTATGCCGACAACCAGCCCTCTGTAGAAATCCACGTGCTGCAGGGCGAGCGTGAGATGGCGGCCGGCAACAAGACGCTCGGCAAGTTCATTCTGGACGGCATCGCGCCCGCGCCGCGCGGTGTTCCGCAGATCGAGGTCACCTTTGACATCGACGCCAACGGCATCGTCAACGTTTCGGCAAAGGATCTCGGCACCGGCAAGGAGCAGAAGATCACCATCACCGCGTCGACCAACCTGTCCAAGGACGAAATCGACAAGGCGATGCACGAGGCGGAGCAGTACGCCGCAGAGGACAAGAAGCGCAAGGACGAGGTCGAAACCCGCAACAACGCCGAGCAGCTCGTGTTCCAGAGCGAAAAGTCGCTGACCGATCTGGGCGACAAGCTGTCCGCGGACGAAAAGAGCGCGGTACAGGCGGAAATCGACAAGGTCAAGGAAGCGCTCAAGGGCACGGATACCGAGATGATCCGCGCAGCCTCCGAAGGCCTGTCCCAGAAGTTCGGCGAGCTCGCAAGCAAAATCTACCAGCAGCAGGCGCCGCAGGGCGATCCCAACATGGGCGCAAACCCGGGGGCCGGTGCACAGGGCGATTTTGTCGACGCGGACTTCACCGAGGTCAAGGACGACGATCAGAAGTAATCGATCACGGCGGTTTGGGCGGGCGCAAGCCCGCCTAAATCGCCGTATTTTAAGGGGTAATTCCAATGGCAGACAAACGAGATTATTACGAGGTGCTCGGCGTGCCCAAGGGCGCTTCGGACGATGAAATCAAGAAGGCATACCGCAAGCTCGCCAAGAAATATCATCCCGACGTCAACACGGATAAACCCGAGGCGGCGGAAAAATTCAAGGAAGCGGGCGAGGCATACGAGGTGCTGTCCGACAGCTCCAAGCGCGCAAAGTACGACCAGTTCGGCTTTGCGGGGGTGGACCCGAGCTACGGCGCGGGACAGGGCGGCGGCTTCGGCGGCTTCGGCGGCTTCGATATGGGCGGCTTCGGCGATTTGGGCGATATTTTGGGCTCGATGTTCGGCGGCGGCTTTGGCGGCGGCGGACGGCAGAGCCGTCAAAACGCGCCGCGCCGCGGCGAAACACTGCGCAAGAGCGTGATTCTATCCTTTGAAGAGGCCGCATTCGGCTGCAAAAAGGAGATCACGATCGACCGCATCGAAGACTGCGACGACTGCGGCGGCACGGGCGCATCCAAGGGCACGACCGCGGACACCTGCGCGAACTGCCATGGCTCGGGCGTGGTCACGCAGACCCAGCGCACGCCGCTCGGCATGTTCCAAACGCAGGGCGCGTGCCCGAATTGCCACGGCACGGGCAAAATCATCAAGACCCCGTGCAAGAAGTGCGGCGGCAGCGGCCATCTGCGCCGCAGCCGCACGCTCGAGGTCAACATCCCCGCGGGCATCGACGATGGGCAGTCCATCCAGCTGCGCGGACAGGGCGGCGCAGGCGCAAACGGCGGCCCGGCGGGCGATGTGCTCGTGAGCGTCAGCATCCGTCAGCATCCGATCTTCACGCGCGAGGGTTCGGATGTCATCTGCGAAATTCCGGTTTCGTTCGCGCAGGCCGCGCTCGGCGACACCCTGCAGGTGCCGACCATCGACGGCAAGATCGAATACAAGGTGCCCGAGGGCACGCAGACCGGCACGGTGTTCCGCATGCGCGGCAAGGGCATCCAAAATGTCAGCGGCCGCGGACGCGGCGACCAGTATGTGCGCGTCAACATCGAGGTGCCGAAGAACCTGTCCGACAAGCAGAAAAAGCTGCTGCGCGAATTTGAGGATTCTGCGACCGACGACAACCAGAGCCAGCGCAAGAGCTTCTGGGACAAGGTGCGCAACGCATTTTCCGACAAATAAGGGCAACACCGCACAAAGCGAAGTGTGGAATTGCATCGTCAGATTTTTTGTCAGACGAAATAAAAACCGCAGCAAATACTGGATGTATTTGCGAGAATTTTTATGAAGTATGACAGAAAAGATGCACGCAAGTCCGCGCTTCAGGCGATAGATGTTCTTTGTGCGGTGTTGCCTAAGACCAAAAAGGAGTGTCATTCCGACACTCCTTTTTGCTGCTTTTCGCGTGCTTTGCGTGCGCGCAATGCGCGGAAAAAATCGCGCAACACCTGCGCGCATTCCTCTCCGCGCACGCCTGAAACGACCGCGGGCTTGTGGTTATAGTCCAGCTCGAACAGGTTGACGAGCGTGCCGCACGAGCCTGCTTTTTCGTCCGGCGCACCGTAATAAACCGTGCGGATGCGCGCGTTGATGATGGCGCCCGCGCACATCGGGCAGGGCTCGAGCGTGACATACAGATCGCAGCGGTGCAGCCGCCAGCCGCCGAGCTTTTTGCACGCCTTGCCGATCGCCTCGATCTCGGCGTGGTGCAGCGCGTTCTTTTTGGTTTCGCGCCGGTTGCGTCCGCGCCCGACGATTTTACCGTCGCACACGACGACGCAGCCCACGGGCACCTCGCCCTCCTCCGCCGCCCTGTGCGCGAGCGCAAGCGCCGCTTTCATGAATTTTTCCTGCTCACTTTGCATAGGCCGCTCCTTCTTTTGTGGTAACCGTAGTATAGCACAAACGCGCATAGTTGTCAGCCTCCGCGCATAGCTTGCATTGGAGGACTTGCCATATGGAACTTTTACTCAGCATACGCTATGCGCTCTGGGGGCCGTTTACCATCTTATTTTTCGTGCTGACCGGCATTTATATGAGCTTTTGCTCGGGTTTTGTGCAAATCTGGTGCGTCGGTCGACTGGGGCGGCAGCTGCGCGCAGGGCGCCCCCGGGGGGGCGGCATTTCGCCCTTGCAGGCGCTGTTCACCTCGCTCGGCGGCACGCTCGGCGTGGGCAATCTCGCAGGGGTCGCCGCGGCGATCACGCTGGGCGGGCCGGGCGCGGTGTTTTATATGCTGCTCGCGGCTTTTTTCGGCATGGCGACCAAATTCGCGGAAATCGTGCTCGCGGTACGCTTTCGTGAGCGCGTAAACGGTGCGCCGCTCGGCGGTCCGATGGTCTATCTGACGCGCGGCGCGTGCCATCCCGCGCTCGCCAAGCTGTTTTGCGTGTGCTGCCTGCTCGCCGCGCTCGGCACCGGCGCGATGACCCAGGCAGGCGCCATCGCGCAGGCCGTGTCCGTGGTCACGCCGCTGTCCCCCCTGCTCGTCGGCATCGTGACCGCCGCGCTCGCCTATCCGGTGCTCATCGGCGGCAGCCGCACCATCGCGCGCGCATCCACGGTGCTTGTGCCGCTGATGACCGCGCTGTACCTCGCCGGCGGCACGCTCGTGCTCATCACCTTTCACGAGCGCATCGTGCCCGCGCTCACGCTCATCTTGACAGATGCGCTGCGCCCTGCGGCGGCAGGCGGCGGTGTGCTCGGCATCGTGACCGCGCACGCGGTGTCCGACGGCTTTGCCAAGGGTGTTTTTTCAAATGAGGCCGGCATGGGCTCCGCGCCCATCGCGCACGGCTGCGCGGACAGCATCAGCCCGTGCGATCAGGGCGTGCTCGGCGCGGTCGAGGTCTTTGTCGACACCTGCGTCGTGTGCCTGATGACCGCGCTCGTCATTCTCGTTACGGGCGCGCAGGACAGCGGAGCGACCGGGCTTGTGCTCACGACCCGTGCGTTTTCCTGCGTGCTCGGCGCGGGATCGGGGGTTTTCATCTGCGTCACCGTGTGTTTTCTTGCGTTTTCGACCATTTTAGGCTGGAGCTTTTACGGGCTTGCATGCCTGCGCTTTTTGACCGGCAGCGACCGCCTGCAAAAGCCCTATCTCGTGCTCACCACGCTGTCCATCGCGCTCTCGGCCTTCTTTCCGCTCGATACGCTGCTGCTGCTCGCCGATCTGGCGGCCGCGCTCATGGCCTTCCCCAACCTCATCGGCCTGTGGACGCTCGCCCCCGTCGTCCGCGCGGAAACCGACAAATACCTGCGGTAACCCCCGGATTTGCGCATGAAAAATGACCGCCGAAGCGGTCATTTTTGTTATTTCTGTGTGCGGATGAATTTCGCGGCTGCCATGCCCGCAATCGCGCCCTCGTGCGCGGCTTTGATGATCTGCTTGAGTCCGCCGGTGCAGTCGCCCGCGGCAAACAGGCCGGGGATGTTCGTCGCCATGTGCGCGTCCACAAGGATGCGTCCGCCCTCGGTCAGCGCGCCCAGCTTGCGCGCAAGCGCGTCGCTGCCTGCCACACCGAGTGCGATGAAGATGCCCTCCACCGGCAGCGTGTCTCCATCTGCAAAGCGCACCGCGTGCAGCTTGTCCTGCCCGTCGAGCGCGGCCACCGCGCGCGTGTCCACGCGCAGCCCGTCCGGCAGCTGATCGGGCACGGGCGCGCCGTTTGTCAGCAGCGTGACCGAACCGGCCACCGGCAGCAAATCCGCCGCCTCATGCAGCGCATATTCGCCCGCGCCGAGCACCGCGACATCCTTGCCGCGATAGAAGAACGCGTCGCAGATTGCGCAGTAGCTCACGCCCGCGCCCTCCAGCTCGCGCAAGCCGGGCAGCGGCGGCGTTTTGCGCTGCGCGCCCGTTGCGAGTATGACGGTCTTTGCAGGATAGCTGCCCTCCAGCCCGACCGCGACCAGGCTGTCCTCATACGCGAGCGACACGATTTCGTCGTGCACAATGCGCGCGCCCAAGCGCTCGGCCTGCGCCAGTCCGCGCGTCAGCAGCTCCTCCCCTGTAATCGGCTCGGGGAAGCCGTAATAGTTCTCCAGCAGCTCGGTCTGGCCGAGCGCGCCGCCATCCTTGCCCAAAATCATCACCGACAGACCCGCGCGCAGCGCATATACCGCCGCACTGACCCCGCCCGGGCCGCTGCCGATCACTACAACATCGTTCATCGTTCTATCTCCTTTGCTAAACCGCCAGCAGTCCAACCGCCCTGTGCATGGTTCTTTTTTCCACTATAGCACATTCTTCCGCCATGTACAAGCGGTCATTCGGCCTGCGCGCGCGGGCACTTGCGTTTCCACCAGCCCGATGCATAAAATCCGCCGGACAGCAGCACCGCAATCGCCCAGCCGAACGGCCACGATGCCCAGATGCCGGCCGCGCCGAAGCGTGCGCTCAGCACAAATGCGAGCACGACGCGCAGCGCCAGATCGCTGAAGGTCGCAATCATAAACGCGAGCATATCGCCCGCACCGCGCAGCACGCTGTCCGTCATGAGCTTGATGGCGATGATGAGATAAAACGGCGATACGGTGCGCAGAAAGGCGCGCCCGACCTCGATGACCTCGACGCTTTCCGCGCCGACAAACAGGCGCATGACCCAGTCGCCCGCGAAAAAGTACAGCAGCGCGCACGGCAGTGCGATGCACGCCGCCATGACGGCGCCCGCATTAAAGCCGTGCCGGACGCGGTCAAGCCGCGCCGCGCCGATGTTCTGCGCGGTAAAGTTGGACTGCGCGCTGGCGAGCGTGGAAAATGCCATCACGACAAAGGTATTGAGCTTAATCGCGCCCGAATAGCCCGCGATGACCACCGCGCCGTAGTTGTTGACGAGCCGCTGTATGAGCAGGTTGCCGACCGAGATAAAACTCTGCTGCAGGATGCTCGGAATCGCCACCATGCCGATGCGCCCCAGCATGGGGAGCGAAAACAGCCGCCGCTCCCCCTCGTGCGGCACGGCGCGCAGCCGGCGCATGAGGGCAAGCAGCGCAAGCATGGACGACACGCCCTGCGCAAGGAAGGTCGCCCACGCAAGACCCGCGACACCCATATCGAACGCGGTGACAAACAAAATATCGAGCACGATGTTGCCCAGCGACGACGCGATGAGGAAATAAAGCGGTGTGCGGCTGTCTCCGAGCGCGGTGAAGATGCCGGTGCAAATATTATACAGGAACAGAAACGCCAGCCCCATGATGTAAATGTCCAGATAAATCGTCGCGTCCGCGAAAATATCGCCCGGCGTGTCCAGCAGATGCAGCAGGCGGCCCGCATACAGCAGCCCTGCACCGGTCAGCGCCAGACCGATGCCGAGGATGGACAAAATTGACGTATTGACCGCGGTTTTCATGCGCCCATAGTCGCGCGCACCGAAAAGCTGCGACACCACGACCGATACGCCGATGTTTGCGCCCGTCGCAACCGCCATGAACAGCATCGTGATGGGGTAAGAGGCACCGACCGCCGCGAGCGCATCCGCGCCGATGAACCGTCCGGCGACAACGCTGTCGACGATGTTGTAAAGCTGCTGAAAAATCACGCTGATCAGCATGGGAATCGAGAATTTCCACAAAATCTTGGACGGACTGCCCGTCGTCATATCAGTTATCATATCTTCCTCCCACAGTCGTGCATACATGAAAGCGCCCCGCCATCTTTCGGCGGGGCGCTTTGTGTCATTCGATCACACGCACGCGGATCATGCCGCCGAGCGCTTTGAGTTCCGCCACGATGGTGTCGTCCGGTCGCACGTCGACATCCATAATCGTGTACGCAAAATCACCGCGCGAGCGGTTACCCATGTTTTCGATGTTCGCGCCCTTGCCTGAGAGCACACCGGTGATCGCCCCGATCATGTTCGGGATGTTCTTGTGAATCATGCAGATGCGCGTGCCTTTTTCGCGCGGCACCTTGAGATTCGGGAAGTTGACCGAGTTGCGGATGATGCCCTTTTCCAGATAATCGCGCACCTCCTGCACCGCCATGACCGCGCAGTTGTCCTCGCTCTCACCCGTGGATGCGCCCAGATGCGGAAATACGATTGCGTTGGGCTGCGCCAGCATCTTTTCGGTTGCAAAGTCGCTGACATAGCACGCGCATCTGCCGCTTTCGAGCGCGGCTGCCATGGCATCCTCGTCGACCAGCTCGCCGCGCGCGAGGTTGATGACGCGCACGCCGTCCTTCATCTGCGCGAGCGCATCCGCGCCGATGATGCCGCGCGTCCCGTCCGCCAGCGGCACATGCACTGTGATGTAGTCGCACTCCTTGAAAATATCGGTCAGCTCGGTGACATGGTTTACGCTGCGGCTGAGTGCAAGCGCGGTGTCAACGGACAGGAAGGGATCGTAGCCGTAAACCTCCATGCCCAGACCGACCGCCGCGTTCGCCACCTTGACACCGATCGCGCCCAGACCGATGACGCCGAACTTTTTGCCCTCGATTTCCGGGCCGGCAAAGTTCGCCTTGCCTTTTTCCGCCATGGGGCCGATCTGATCGCCGCTCCCTGCGAGCGTGCGCGTCCACTCGATGCCCTGCACCAGCTTGCGTGAGGACAGGAGCAGCGCCGCCACGACCAGCTCCTTGACCGCGTTCGCGTTTGCGCCCGGGGTGTTGAACACCACGATGCCCTGCTCGGCGCACTGCTCAAGCGGAATGTTGTTGACACCTGCGCCGGCGCGCGCGATGCACTGCAGCCGCGCAGGGAATGCCGTGTCGTGCAGCTTGGCAGAGCGCACAAGCACCGCGTCGTAATCGTCAAAATCCTCGCCGCAGACGTACTGGTCGGCGGGCAGCAGATCGGTGCCGACCTTGGCGATTTTATTAAAAAGCTTTACCTGATACATGTTACCCCTCACTTGTTCTCCTGCTCAAACTTCTTCATGAACGCGACGAGATGCGCAACGCCCTCCATCGGCATCGCGTTGTAGATCGACGCGCGCATGCCGCCGACAGAACGGTGGCCCTTGAGGTTCGACATGCCGGCCGCGACGGACTCCTTGACGAACTTCGCGTCCAGCTCCTCGCTTGCGGTGCGGAAGGTGACGTTCATGTTGGAGCGGCTGTCCGCCCGCGCGACACACTTGTAAAAGTCGGTCGAATCGAGATAATCGTACAGCAGCTTTGCCTTTTCCTCGTTCATCTTCTGCATCGCGGTCAATCCGCCGATGGACTCGATCCACTCGAGCACCAGATCGAGGATGTAGATGGCATAGGTCGGCGGGGTGTTGGGCATGGAGTCCTTCTCCGCCATGAGCTTCCAGTCCAGAATCTGGGGCATGTTTTCGGGGTAATTGCCGAGCAGATCCTCGCGCACGATGACGACGGTCAGTCCCGCAGGGCCCATGTTCTTCTGCGCGCCCGCCATGATGACACCGTACTTTGTGACATCAATCGGTTTGGACAGAATGTTCGAGGACATATCCGCGACCACCGGCACGCCCGCGGGCGTTTCCGGATCATAGTGCCACTCGGTGCCGTAAATCGTGTTGTTCGAGCAGATGAAGAAATAATCCGCATCCGCGTTGAGCTTGAGCTCGGACTGCGCCGGAATATGGTCAAAGCCGGTGTCCTCGGTCGTGGCGGCGATCGAAACCGCGCCGAACTTCTTGGCTTCCTTGGCCGCGCTCTTGGCGAAATGACCTGTGACCGCGTAATCCGCCTTGCCGTTTTTCATGAGGTTGAGCGCAATTGCGGAAAACTGCAGCGTGGCGCCGCCCTGCAGGAAGAGCACCTTGTAGTTATCCGGAATGTTCATAACGCTGCGCAGGCGCGCCTGGGTATCCTTGATAATGCCATCGTAGACCTTAGATCGATGGCTCATCTCCATAACACTCATGCCTGAGCTCTGACAATTCGTCATTTCTGAAGCGGCCTTTTCGAGGACCGGCAGCGGAAGCATCGACGGACCCGCGGAGAAGTTGTAGATTCTAAAGTCTGACATTTTGAGGTACCTGCCTTTCATTTGTTGCATTTGCAAGCGCGCCGCCTTTTTCATGCGGTACGTACTTATCATTATAATACCGCACACGCACAAAACGCAAGGTTCATATTTCATTTTAGCTATGGTATAATATCTAAAAATGTCGACAAACGTGCGCGCGCAGTGAACGATTTTCATAGTTTGCGCTGCTAAACTGTTTTTGCAGTCCATTCTTCCGCATCCTGCAAAACGGTGTGACCAAAGGAGGACTTCCCATGACCCACCCCACCGCGAACGCGCCGCTCTACGAGGCGCTGCAGGCGCTTGCCGCGCGCGATACCGCCCGCTTCCACATGCCCGGACACAAGGGCAAGCCGATTTTTGACGCGTTTGCGCGCGTGTTCCCCCTCGACTTCACCGAAACCTACGGCACGGGCAACCTGTACGAGGGCACAGGCCCGATCCGCGCCGCGGAAACGCGCGCGGCCGCGCTCTATCGGGCGGCGGACTGCCACTTTCTGACCGGCGGCTCGACGCAGGGCGTGCACGCGATGCTCTATGCCGCGTGCGGCGCGGGGAGCGCGGTCGCGCTCGACCGTTCCGCGCACAAAAGCACACTTTCCGCGTGCGCGCTGTTCGATTTGGCGCCGCATTTCGTCTATCCGGAGTCCGCCGAGCCGTTTGGCTTCCGCGCGCATCTCGCGCCGGACGAGGTCGACGATCTGCTGCGCGCCCATCCGGAAATCCGCGCGCTGCTCATCGTTTCGCCCAACTATTACGGCGTGCGTCAGGACGTGCCCGCGCTCGCCGCGGTGTGCCGCAGGCACGGCCGGCTGCTGCTCGTCGATGCGGCGCACGGCGCGCATTTTCCCGCGCTCGGCCTGCCCTCTCCCATCGAGGAGGGCGCGGATGCCGCGGTGTTGTCCGCACACAAAACGCTGCCCGCGCTCGGACAGGGCGCGTACCTGCTCTTCGCGGACACGATGGACGGCGCGCGTCTGCGCGAGGGCGCGGCGATGGTCGGCACCTCCAGCCCGTCCTATCCCATTTTGGCCTCGCTCGATCTGGCGCGCGTGTGGCTCGAGGGGGTCGGCGGCGAAGCGTACCGCGCCACCGCGCTGGAGGGCGCGCGCCTGCGCGATGCGATTGCCGCGCACACGCCTTTTTCCGCGGTCACCCCGCAGGATTTTCCCGATCTCGACCCCTGCCGCCTGACCGTGTGCACCGCGGCGACCGCGCTGACCGGGCACGCGCTCGCGGACGCGCTGTTTGCGCGGCACGGGGTCGCGTGCGAAATGGCGGACGACCGCAATGCCGTATTCATCCTGAGCGGCGCGGACAGCGCGCTCGATCTGATGCGGCTGCTCCGCGCGCTTGTGCGCGAGGGCAAGCGCACGCACCGCACGGACGCGCCCGCGCCCGTGCCCCCGCTGCCCCCTGCCGCGCGCGCGCTTTCTGTGCGGCAGGCGTGGTTTTCCCCGCGTGAAAACGTGCCGCTGACGCACGCCGCCGGACGCGTTTGCGCGTGCGCGGTCACCCCCTATCCGCCCGGCATTCCGCTGCTGTGGCCGGGCGAGAAAATAACCGACGCGCACATTGAATTTTTGCTGCAAAGATGCTATACTAAAGCGGAACAAATCTCCGTCATTTGTTTATAATGCAACCATTTATCGCGACAAAGGAGGGAAACCTTATGAAAATGCTGCTTGCGATCATCAATTCCGACGACGCGCCCAGCGTCATGGGAAACCTTGTCAAACAGGGCTACCAGATCACGAAGCTTGCGACAACGGGCGGTTTCCTGCGCGCAGGCAACGTCACCATCCTCATCGGACTGGAGGAGGACCAGCTCGAGCATGCGCTTTCCATCATCCGCACCTACTCCTCTTCGCGTAAGCAGGTCATCCCGACGACCGCGGAAATGGGCATGGGCTTCTATCCCACCCTGCCGGTTGAGGTCGACGTGGGCGGCGCGACCGTGTTCGTGCTGGGTGTAGAGCGCTTCGAAAAGCTGTAGCATGGCACAAACAACACAGTCTGCCGAGCAGATTTTCCGCGCGCTGAGCGCCGGACGCTTTCCCCAGACCATTTTACTCACCGGCGAGACGGGCGGCGGCAAGACCGCGCTTGCGCACCGCCTCGCCGCCGCGCTGCTGTGCACAGGCGATGCGCCGCGCCCGTGCGGCGTGTGCGGCGCGTGCCGCAAGCTCGCGCACGCGGTGCACCCCGACCTGACAATCCTCGACGAGGGCGACGCGGACATCAAGGTTGACCGCGCACGCGCTCTGCGCAGCGAAATCATGGTGCGCCCGAACGACGGCGCGCGCCGCGTCGTGCTGGTGCGGCACGCGCACCGCATGAATCCCTCGGCGCAGAACGCGCTGCTCAAAACCCTGGAGGAGCCGCCCGACTACGCCTTTTTCATTCTGACGAGCGACAAGCCCGGGCTGCTGCTGCCGACCATCCTGTCGCGCTGCACCAAATACGAGCTTGCGCCCCCCGCCGCCGCGGACGAGCCGGACGAGGCGCTCGTCGCGCTTGCGCGTCCCATTTTGGGCGCGCTCGGCATGGGCGACGAAATCTCGCTGCTGCGCGCCGCCATGGCGCTCGAAAAGCAGCCCCGACCCGCGCAGCGCACGCTGCTTTCTCTGCTGCGCACCGCGCTGCGCGACGCGCTGTTCGCGTCCGGCGGACTGTCCGGCCGGCTGCTGCCCGCGCTTTCGGGCGAAACCGCCGCACTCGCGCGCGCGGTCGACAGGGCGCGGCTGCTGCGGCTGTCCGGCTTTCTCGTGACCCTTTGCGACCGGCTCGACGTCAACGCCGCGGCCGCTGCCACAAGCAGCGCGCTCGCCGCGGGCGCGTTTACCATTTGCTATGCCCCTACACCCTAACATTTATGCAGGAGGATCACTTCTTGACCAATATTATCGGCGTCCGATTCAAAAAAATCGGCAAACTCTATTACTTTGACCCCTGCGGCGCGCAGGTCAAGCTGGGCGATCACGTCATCGTCGAGACCGCACGCGGGGCGGAATACGGCGAGGTCGTGCTCCCCAACACCGAGGTTGAGGACGACAACGTTGTGCAGCCGCTCAAAAAGGTCATCCGCGTCGCGACTGCGACCGACGACGAGATCATGCAGGAAAACGAGCGCCATGCGCGCGAAGCCTTTGACATCTGCAAGCGCAAAATCGCCGAGCACAAGCTCGATATGCACCTTGTCACGGTGGAATGCACCTTTGACCTCAACAAAATCCTGTTTTACTTCACCGCGGACGGCCGCGTCGACTTCCGCGACCTTGTCAAGGACCTTGCAGGCATCTTTCGCACCCGTATCGAGCTGCGCCAGATCGGCGTGCGCGACGAGGCCAAGATGCTCGGCGGACTGGGCGCGTGCGGCCGCGAGCTGTGCTGCTCATCCTATCTGGAGGATTTTCAGCCCGTGTCCATCAACATGGCGAAGGAGCAGAACCTGTCGCTCAACCCCGCGAAGATTTCGGGCACCTGCGGCCGGCTGATGTGCTGCCTCAAATACGAGCACGAGGTCTATTCCGAGCTGCAAAAGGTCACGCCGCGCGTGGGCAGCTATGTCGAAACCCCCTCCGGCTGCGGCACGGTCATCTCCGTGCAGATGCTGCGCGGCCTGTGCCGCATTCAGTTTGAAGACGATCCGGAAAATATCCAAATCGTGCCCTGCACGGACTGCCGCACACTGCGCGCCGGCAGGGGACGCGGCAAGCCCGCACGTCCCGCCGCGCAGGAGGGCGCGTCCGAAGCGCCGCGCGCGGCATCGGGCGGCAGCCGCACCGCGGACACCGCCGCAGGCGACCGTCCTGCGCGTCCTCCGCGCGAAAAAAGCGAGCGCCGCCCGGAGCGTCCTGCCCCGGCTGCGCCCGCGCGCGAAGCCGCGGACGCCGAACCGTCCGAGCAGGCCGAGGACGAAACCAAGCCCCGCCGCCGCTCGCGCCGCGGGGGCCGCCGCCGCCACAAGCACACCGAGGGCGAGGCCGCGCCCCAGTCCGCCCCCACCGCAGAATAAGACAAGCCGCTCCGGTTTTTAACGCACCGGAGCGGCTATTTTTTGCGCGCGCATGTGCCGCGTTTGCTTGCAATGCGCACAAGCCTGTGTTATAGTTTAGTTAGACTATTAAAGTTTTATAGGAGGGAGCATCCGTGACAGCTTACGATCAGATCAACAGCTTTTTGGTCGATATTTGGAGCCGCATCGGCAAGATCGAGGAACGCGCGCTGGCCGCCGGACTGGAATCCGAAGTATCGATCACCGAGATACACATTCTGGAGAAAATCGGCGATCATCCGCGCTGCCGTATGTCGCACATTGCGCGCACGCTCGGTGTCACGCTTGCGACGCTCACGGTCGCGTGCGACAGGCTGATGGCAAAGGATCTCATCTCCCGCGAGCGCGACACGCGCGACAAGCGCGTGGTCATTGTCAGCCTGACGCCCAAGGGCATGGCGGCGTACGATTTCCACAAGCGCTTTCACGACCGCATGATTGCCGCGGCGATCGGCTGCATGGACGACGACGAACAGCGCGCCCTCGGCCGCGCGCTCGACAAGCTGCAAACCTTTTTCGAGGAGCTTGCCGAAGCCTGACCCTGCGCAGAAAGGACACCCGACTTGGACAGCCTGCTTTTCAGCCTGAACGCGACCGCACCGATTTTTGCGGTCATCTTTATCAGCTATCTTTTGCGCCGGCGCGGCGTGCTGCCCGATGCCTTTTTGCAGGGCGCAGACCGGTTCACGTTCCGCGTGCTGCTGCCCGTGCTGCTCTTTCGCGACATCGCGGGCGGCCGCATTTCCGAGCAGTTCGACGCGCGCTTCTTCGTGTTCTGCGTCGCGGCGACCACAATCATGTTCGCCGCGATTTGGCTGGGCGCGGAGCTGTTTCTCAAGGACCGCGACAGCATCGGCGCGTTCACGCAGGGCGCGTTTCGCTCGTCGCTTGCGATTTTCGGCATCGCGTTTGCGCAGAATATCTACGGCGATGCCGGGCTTGTGCCGCTGATGATTGTCGCGGTCGTGCCGCTCTTTAACATTTTTTCGGTCATCGTGCTCACCGTGCGCGCCCCGGACAGGGCGCACGGCGCGGGCGCGATGCGCATGTGCGTGCGCGGCATCCTGACAAATCCCCTCATCCTCGGCATCGTGCTCGGCGTGCCTTTTGCGGTCTTTCAAATCGACTTTCCGCCCATTGCCGAGAGCACGCTGAACTATTTTGCCGCGATGGCATCGCCGCTTGCACTCGTCACAATCGGCGGCGGCTTTGAGGGCACCAAGGCGCTGCACAAGCTGCGCCCCACCTTCGCCGCGTCCGCGATTAAGCTGCTCGTTTTGCCCGCGGTCTTTCTGTCCGCCGGCTACGCGCTCGGCTTTCGCGATCAGGCGCTTGTCGCGCTGCTCGTCATGCTCGGCACGCCGAGCACGGTCACCTGCTACCTCATGTGCAAAAACATGGGCGGCGACCATGTACTGTCCTCGAGCATCATCGTGGTCACGACTGCGTTTTCCGCCGTGACCCTGACCGCCTTTCTCTACATCCTGCGCGCCGCCGGCGCAATCTGAAACCGGAGGAAACCCCTATGGCGATCAACAAATACATGCGCGCCGTGCTGCGCGCGCTGTCCTATCCCGACATTGACGTGACGCGGCACTATCTGCTCGTGCGGCAGGCCACCCGCGTCGCCCATCCGCCGCTGCCGGAAGAGTGCGTATCGTTCCCGTTTTCCGTGCCAAACGGCGACCACGAGGTGCCCTGCCGCCTGTTTACGCCCCATCTCGCCGTGGAGCCGCTGCCGCTCATCCTGTTTGCGCACGGCGGCGGATGGATTGCAGGGGACGTGACCACCTACGGCCGCATCTGCCAGAACCTTGCCGCGTGCACGGGGCACATGGTGCTGTCGGTCGATTACCGGCTCGCGCCCGAGCACCCCTTCCCCGCGGGGCTGGACGATTATTACGCGGTCGCAAAGGCGCTGTTCACCGCGCCCTTTCTGCCCGTGCTGCCGCACGAAATCACCGTGATGGGCGACTCCGCAGGCGGCAACCTGACCGCCGCGCTGTGCCTGCGCGCGCGCGACGAGGGCCTGTTTGCGCCGCGCCGGCAAATCCTCATCTACCCCGCGTGCGCGGGTGATCACGACCCCGAAACCACCCCCTATGCGTCGCTGCGCGAAAACGGCGACGGCTATCTGCTCACGACCAAGCGCGTGTGCGAATATATGTCGCTCTACTGCGCGGATCCGGCGGATCGCACGAACCCCTATTTTGCGCCGCTTGCCGCGCTCGATCTGTCGCGGCAGCCCCAAACGCTCATCGTCACCGCGCAGTACGATCCGCTGCGCGACGAGGGCGAGGCCTACGGCGCGCGCCTGCTCGCGGACGGCAACCGCGTGACCGTGCGCCGCATGCCCGACGCGCTGCACGGCTTTTTCAGCCTGCCGCCGCGCTTTTCCGCGGTGCAGACCTGCTACCGCCACATCAACGATTTTTTAAACGAAGCCTGAGAGCGAGGTGTCGCGATGAAGCCCCCGAAAAAATGGCGGCGGCTGGACAATGCCGCCAAGATATTCCCTCCGAACAGCACCGGACGCGATCCCAAGGTGTTTCGTTTCACCTGCGAATTGACCGAGCAGGTGGATCCCGAGGCGCTGCGCCGCGCCGCCGGGCGCACGCTCAAGGAGTTTCCGTTTTTCCGCTATACGCTGCGCCACGGTGTTTTTTGGTACTACCTGGAGGACACCGACCTGCCCGCCGCGGTCGAGGAGGAGAGCGAAGCGCCCTGTCAGCCGCTTTATCTCGGCGCGACCTCGCCGCTGTTTCGCATCCTGTACTACCGCAATCGCATCAGCCTGGAGGTCTACCATGTGCTGACGGACGGCGCGGGCGCGCTGCAGTTTCTGCGCACGCTCGTGTGCCGCTATTTGCAGGCGGCGCACCCCGAGACGCTCGCGGACGCGGAGCTGCCGCTCGGCTTTGACGCCTCGGCATTCCAGCGCATGGGCGACAGCTTTGACAAGTATTACACCGGCGAGCACGGCAGGCGGATGCACGATCCGCGCGCCTACCGCATCCGCGGCGAAAAGCTGCGCGGCTTTGCGCTGCGCGCGACCATCGGGGAGACCTCGGTCGCCGGCCTGCTCGAACAGGCGCGTGCACGCGGCACGACCATCACTGCGCTGCTCGGCGCGTGCCTGCTCGTGTCCGTCGGGCAAGAGATGGCGCTGCGCGACCGGAAAAAGCCGGTTGTTGCCACGATTCCGGTCAATCTGCGCAACTATTTCCCCTCTGACACCGCGCGCAATTTTTTCAGCGTGTTCAATATCGGGCTGGATTTTCGCAGCACACCCTGCGAGCTTGAGCCTGCCATCGCCGCGCTGACCGCGGTCATGCACGAGCGGCTGACGCGCGACTATCTGCAAAACCGGCTCAACGCGCTCGCCGGACTGGAGCGCAATCCCTTCCTGCGCGTGCTGCCGCTCGCGCTCAAGGATCCGGTCATGCGCATCGCGGGCAGCCTGGCGGACGCGGCCTCGACCGTGTCGATCTCGAACGTCGGCAAGGTCACGATGCCCGACGCGCTGTCCCCCTATATCCGCAAATTCGATGTGTTCATCACGACGGGCGGCCTGCAAATCTGCTCGTGCTCATACGGCGATACGCTGTCCATCGGCTTTACCTCGGCGTACCAGTCGAGCGACATCGAGCAGCGCTTTTTCCGCATGCTGACCGCGCTCGGCCTGCAGGTCACGGTCAGCTCCAACGGGCAGCCGTCCGGCGAAGAAACGGAGGAATGACCTATGAAATACTGCTCCGCCTGCAAGGTTTCGGTCACAGGCTACGGCGCGCGCTGTCCGCTTTGCCAGGGCGAGCTGCGCGGCGAGGGCGAGCCCTCGCCCTTTCCGGCCGTGCTGTCAACGCGCACACAAAAGCTGCTTTTGCGGCTTTTGGCCTTCATATCCATTGTTTCTGTACTCATTTGCGTGCTTGTCAACCACCTGATTCCGACAACCGTCGTGTGGTCGTGGTTCGTCGTCGCGGGCGTTGCGTGTGTGTGGCTCAGCCTGGGTATCGGGCTGCGCAAGCGCCGCAACCTGCTCAAAAACATCTCGTGGCAGGCGATTCTCATCAGCATGCTGTCCATCGGCTGGGACGTGTCCACGCACTGGCGCGGCTGGTCGGTCAACTATGTCGTGCCCAGCGTGTTCCTCGTCACGATGCTGCTCACACCGCTGCTCGCGCGCATTTTGCGCCTGCCGAGCAGTGCCTATCTGGTTTATTTCTGTCTGGTCGCGGGCTTCGGCCTGATCCCTTTCATCTTTCTGCTGACCGGACTGGTCACAGTGCCGCTGCCCAGCCTGATTTTGCTCGCGGCGAGCCTGATTTTACTCGTCGCGATGTGCGTGTTCAGCGGTCCGATCCTGCTTGAGGAATTGCGCCGCCGCTTCCACCTGTGAGCATGCTCACAGAAATTCCTGAGCATGCTCAGACGCTCTTCGGAGGAATCCCATGCTGACCTATATGCTTGACCCCGCGCTCAAAATGCCGCTCTACGAGCAGCTTTATACCGCCATCCGCGATGATATTGTGTCCGGCGTGCTGCGCAGCCGCGAAAAACTGCCCTCCAAGCGCAAGCTCGCGGCGCATTTGCGCGTCAGTCCGGTGACAATCGAAACCGCATACGGCCAGCTCGTCGCGGAGGGCTATCTGGAGAGCGCGCCCAAGCGCGGCTATTTTGTGCAAACGCTGTCCTCTGTGCAGCCGCCGCGCGGCAGTGCGCCGCGGCCCACCCCCGCGCCGATTTCCGCCCCGGCGGACGACTGCCGCTATGACTTTCGCACGAACGTGGTTGACACCGACTGCTTTCCGTTTTCCATCTGGGCAAAGCTGCTGCGCGGCGTGCTCACCGAGCGCTCGCACGAGCTGCTGCGCGCACCCGATCCGCAGGGCGCGCCCGTGCTGCGTGAGGAAATCCGCCGCTATCTCTATCAGTATCGCGGCATTGAGGTCGACATCGACCAGATTATCGTGGGCGCGGGCTCGGAATATCTGGTCGGCCTGCTCATCCAGCTTCTGGGGCGCGACAAGACCTATGCGCTGGAGAATCCGGGCTATCCCAAGCTGTACCGCAGCTTTGAGGCAGGCGGCGCGACCGTGCTGCCGCTGCCGCTCGACCGCCACGGCCTGCGCGAGGATCGGCTGCGCGCCGCCAACCCCGATATCGTCTACCTGACCCCCTCGCACCATTTTCCGCTCGGCGTGGTCATGCCCGTCGCGCGGCGGCTCGCGCTGCTGCGCTGGGCGGAGGAGGGCGCGCACCGCTACCTCATCGAGGACGACTACGACAGCGAGTTTCGCTATTCCTCGCGCCCGATCCCTGCGCTCAAGGGACTGGATCACGCGGATCGCGTCATCTATCTCAACACCTTCGCCAAAAGCCTCGCACCCTCGCTGCGCATCGGCTATGTCGTGCTGCCGCGCCCGCTTGCGCAGCAGTTTCGCGCGCAGCTCGGCTTTTATTCCTCGACCGTGCCGAGCTTTGAGCAGTACACGCTTGCGGAATTTCTGCGCACTGGCGCGTTTGAGCGGCACATCAGCCGCAGCCGCAACCTCTATAAAGCGCGGCGCGACGCGCTGCTTGACGCGTTTGCGCGCAGTCCGCTTGCGTCGTGCGTGCGCTTATCGGGCGAAGACGCCGGGCTGCATCTGCTCGCGCGTGTTGAAAACGGCATGGATGAGCACACGCTCCTTGCGCGTGCGCACGATGCCGGGGTGCGCGTTTACGGACTTTCCAGCCATTATCTGGGCACGCGCGTCCCCCGTCAGGCTGCGACCATCCTGCTCGGCTATGCCGGTGTGCCCACCGAGGACATCCCCGACGCGGTCGCGCGGCTTGCACAGGCATGGTGCGGCGCGCCGTGCTGATGCGCGGTTTTCTTGCATGCGATTAAAAGGGACTGCCGGCCGGCAGTCCCTTTTGTGCGCTCTTTATAGGAGGGCGGCAATTTTGCTCCCTCTTTTTATACCGTGCCCGTGCGGCCGGGCTCCTCCTCGCCGCCGTCCTTGCGCGCCTGCGACAAGTAGCGGTAGACGCTCGCAGGCGAGCACATCAGCGCATCCGCGACATCCTTAACCGCGCCCTTGAGCAGGAATATGCCGTCCGCTTCGAGCGACGAAATGATCTGTATGCGCTCCTCCGCGGTCAGACGCTTCGCGGTGACGCCCATGCGCAGCAGCTCGTGCTCCACCGCATCGCTCGCGACCGCGTCGATTGAGTTGTGAAAGCTCTCCGCCGCGGACGGCGCGCCGACCTCCCACAAATGCGTTTCGTCAAACTGGAATTCGGTGTCGACAAAGGAGTTCGGATGACACAGGCGCAGAATATCCTCGCTGATCGCCTGAAAGCGGCTGTCGTCAAAGTTGATGCACAGCATGCCCACCATCTTGCCGCCCTGCTTGATGAACAGCGTCGATGAGCGCAGCGTTTTGCCGGCCGCAGACACGCCGCGGTAGTGCAGGCGGTAATCCTGCTCCTGATAGCTGCGGTCCATGAGCACGCGCAGCGCCACGTTTGTCAGCGGCGCGCCGACCTGCCGCCCGCTGACATGACTGTTTGCAATTGCGATGATAGAACGATTTTTATCGGTCAGGTCGTGCAGCGCGACCTCATAATCCGGCCCGAGTGCATATCCGAGAAACTCGGTCAGCTTAATATAGTGCTGCAACAGGGAGTTCGCCATACAATCACCTCAGCTCAATAATAGACGCGCCGCGGATGCGCAGCCGCCGCGCGGGAATGTGCTCTTTGTGTTTTTTCATTATAGCGTATGTAACAGGCTCTTGTCAAAGAATGCTGAGACAAATTGCTCACCGTTTTAATATTCTCTCCGTATTTCTCAAAACCTATATGTATAACTTACACAATTTTCGTTTTTTGAAATAGTCAATCATATGATTCGCACAAACACGCTTGACTTTTATTTCTCATAGTGATAAATTAGTTTTAGCAAAAGAAAAGGAGGCGGAACAAGGTGAAAGATATCATCTCCACTGACCTTGCCCCCGCGGCGATCGGTCCTTATTCACAGGCCGTCGCGGCAGGCAGTCTCATCATCACATCCGGTCAGCTCCCCATCGATCCCAACACCGGGGCCTTCCCCGAGGGCATCGAAGCGCAGACACGCCAGTCCCTGACGAATGTCAAATCCATCCTCGCCGAAGCAGGCGTGGGCATGGATCGCGTCATCAAGACAACCGTGTTTCTGAGCGACATGAACCACTTCGCTGCAATGAACGAAGTGTATGCGACGTTCTTCGGCGAGGGCGGCTTCCCGGCGCGCTCTGCGGTTGAGGTTGCGCGGCTGCCCAAGGATGCGCTTGTCGAGATCGAAGTCATCGCGCAGAAGTAACGCACTTGCACGCAGCAAGAAAATTTTCACCACAAGGTGCTGTCCGCTAGTTGTGGCCGGATTGGGAAATCGGCTGTGACGACCGGGGTATCTCCAAACAAAACGGCGTCAAACCCACACAATGGAGGTAAGTTATTATGTCTGAAAAGTACCCGCTGAATGTCCCCGCACCGCGCCATTATTCTTATGTTGTCAAGAACGTGCCGAACGTCACGATCGAGCAGCGTGAGCGTGCGCTGAAGGCCACCCATTACAACGAATTCGCATTCCCGGCCGGCATGCTGACCGTGGATATGCTGTCTGACTCCGGTACGACCGCAATGACAGACCGTCAGTGGTCGGCGATGTTCCTGGGCGACGAATCCTACGGCCGCAACACCGGTTACTACGTGCTGCTTGACACCTTCCGCGATATTTTCGAGCGCGGCGCACAGAAGAACTGGAAAAAGTCGATCGATTTGGTTCGCACCGACTGCACCGACATCGACAAGATGATGGACGAGCTCTACCTCTGCGAATACGAAGGCGGCCTGTTCAACGGCGGCGCGGCGCAGATGGAGCGTCCGAACGCTTTCATTATCCAGCAGGGTCGTGCGGCAGAGTCCGTACTGATGGAAATTGTCAAGAAGATTCTGGCAACCCGTCATCCCGGCAAGGTATTTACCATTCCGTCCAACGGCCATTTCGACACCACCGAGGGCAACATCAAGCAGATGGGCTCGGTTCCGCGCAACCTGTACAACAAGGAGCTGCTGTATGAAGTTCCGGAAGGCGGCAAGTACGCGGTCAACCCCTTCAAGGGCAACATGCACCTTGAGAAGCTGCAGCAGCTGATTGACTCGGTCGGCGCAGAGAATATCCCGCTGATCTTCACCTGCATTACAAACAACCCGGTTTGCGGCCAGGCAGTTTCGATGGCGAACCTGCGCGCAACCAGCGAAATCGCACATAAGTACAACATTCCGTACATTCTCGATGCGGCTCGTTGGGCAGAAAATGCGTACTACATCAAGACCAGTGAAGAAGGCTATGCCGACAAGGACATCAGCGAAATCGCAACCGAGATGTTCTCCTACTGCGACGGCTTCACCATGTCCGCGAAGAAGGACGGCCACTCCAACATGGGCGGCATGCTCGCATTCCGCGACAAGGGCCTGTTCTGGAAGAACTTCTCCGACTTTAACGAAGACGGCAGCATCAAGACCGACGTGGGCGTGCTGCTCAAGGTCAAGCAGATCTCCTGCTACGGCAACGACTCCTACGGCGGCATGTCCGGCC